>JASFTQ010000095.1:0-13935 GCA_050053515.1 Desulfobacterales bacterium
TATACGGTCAGCTCAATCAAGGAGCGCCCATTTTTTCTCTTTACCCCTCCAGCGTCTCGGATGATTACCCCCCCAAAGGCATTATCACGTCACAATTTCCATCGCTATCCAATAATTATTAGGTGGTAAAAGAGCTGTCAAGGATTTTGCCATTTAATCACCGATCAAGCCCCTTGTTCCGAGACTGTGAATTATGACACAATTTCTCCGCCAAAACTTTTCTTGCTTTTTTAAGGGGGTCGGCGTAAGTGTGGCCTGATTCCCGATCAAAGGTTCAGTGGTTTTGCCTGTACGTGTTCTCAGGGGCGCAAAGGCGGAGCACCCTCGTGTTTTCCATGATTTGACGGAGAGACCTCAGCCATGCCCAGCTAGAGTGCGGCGGGGACCTTGGGTACAAAAAATTGAAACAAATTCATATGGAGGATATTTATGGGAGGATTGTTTGGCTGTGTATCCAAAGAAGATTGTTTAAATGATTTGTATTACGGCACCGATTATCATTCGCATCTTGGAACCAAGCGCGGCGGATTAGCAGTTAAAAACGCAACGGGTTTTTTACGATCCATTCATAATATTGAGAACGATTATTTCAGATCCAAATTCGAGTCTGATCTTCCCAATCTGCATGGCAGCAAGGGTATCGGCATAATCAGTGATCACGACTCTCAGCCGTTGATTATCGGTTCCCACTTAGGAACCTTTGCCATCGCGACCGTCTCTAAAATTCATAATATAGGCGATCTTGCCACCAAGGCACTCAAGTCCAAAATGCACTTTTCAGAGATGAGCGGAGGGGAAACAAGTCCGACCGAGCTTGTGGCCATGTTAATATGCGAAAAGGGATCCTATGAAGAAGGTATTCAGTATGCCCAGGAGGTCATCAAAGGTTCCTGTTCAACGCTTTTACTTTCCGAAAATGGCATTTACGCGGCAAGGGACAGATTAGGCCGTACTCCCATCGTGATGGGTCGTAAAAACGGGTCTATTGCGGCGGCTTCAGAATCATGTGCCTTCCCCAATCTCGGGTACGAAATTGATAAGTACCTTGGCCCGGGAGAAATTGTATTTATGACGGCTGAAGGATATGAACAGCGAAAAAAGCCGGGGGATCACATGCAGATTTGTTCCTTTCTTTGGGTGTACTACGGTTACCCGGCTTCCTGTTACGAGGGAATTAATGTGGAAGCAGCAAGGAATCGCTGCGGGAGAGCCTTGGCCAAAGATGACCAAACCGAAATTGATTTCGTCGCCGGGATTCCGGATTCCGGAATCGGCCATGCCATCGGTTATGCTTTCGAAAGAAATATCCCCTATGTGAGGCCGTTCGTCAAATATACGCCGACCTGGCCGAGAAGCTTTATGCCGCAGCACCAGGACCTGCGGGATCTGGTGGCCAAAATGAAACTCATACCGGTCAGAGATCTGATTGAGCATAAAAAGATTTTATTTTGTGAGGATTCAATTGTTCGCGGCACACAATTAAAAGACACCATTAAAATTTTATACGACTACGGGGCCCGGGAGGTCCATATGCGGCCGGCGTGCCCGACCCTGATTTATCCCTGTGATTTTTTAAATTTTTCCACATCCCAATCCACCCTTGACCTCGCGGGTCGCAAAGCCATTGCTGAAATTGAAGGATCCGATGACAATTTTTCATCGGATTACGCCCGGGCGGGCTCCGCAAAAAACCAAGCGATGGTCGACAACATCAGGCAACGATTGAAGCTGACCTCCCTGCAATATCAAGGGTTGGCAGACCTGGTGGGGGCAATTGGTTTGCCAAAAGCAAAGTTATGCACCCATTGTTGGGACGGCAGCAGTTATTTTTAATGTAAGAAAGAAAATCTCAGCCATGCTCTTTTAACGGCTGACAACTTTCTGATATGAAAAAAATTATTATTTCAGTTTTCAGGAGATCATGCCGGGTGGCTTTCCCAGTGGAATAATTGAGTCATCAATGGTAAGTCGCCATCGACCTTGTATTTTTGTTCCATGAACATCTGCTGTCCGTCGGCTTTGCCGGTGATGATATCCATCCACAATTCAAAAGGTGTTTCAATGGTAATGTTCGGGTTTTCTCGGCTTCCCTCTTTTGCGTCGACGTTGTCTTTCTCAATAACGAAGTAGCATGAGTCATCTAAATCCCCCGAAAACTTAAACTGCAGGATCACCTTCTTTTTGCCGGCGGCCTCGATATTGAGTCCCAAGGGAAAAAGAACCATAAAGTCCTCGATAGAGTTCGGTCTCGGAACCATTTTTTTGTCTTGAAATTCCTTTGGGGTCACGCCCTCCTCAATACAGGTTTTCCAAAATAAATTGCCGATGCGGGCAAAAGCTGGGAAATCGATGATGGGTTTCTGGATGCGAGCCAATGTTTCAACGGAAATGCGCCTGGATTTCACCAATTCGCGTCCGGCTTCAACAGTTGCCTTGAACACGTCCTGATTTTTGTCTCCCATCATGGATAAACTCTCTGCAGCCGGACGGTATATTTCAGCCCAAAGCCCGTCACTTCCACCCAATAAAAATTTGACATAATTTGAGAGTTGGTCAAAAACCGACATTTCAGGGAATCCTGCCACTGAAAGCACTACAGCTTGCGGGGGGTCTTGGCGCCAGGGGTGGGCCGTCCGGTCGCCGCGCTTTTCAAAAAAGGGTTCTAGGGCCGGAAGGCAGCGTTCTATAAATGCTTTCATTGCGGCGTTCATTGTAAAATTATAAAGGGGAGTTGCATAAACCACCAGCTCCGCTTTCAGCCATTTCGGTAACAGTTCTTTGCTCATATCATCTTTGTGTATACACTTACCGGGTGTTTTGGTCCAGCAGGCGTAACACCCGATACAGTTCTTGACGGTTTTTTGGCGTAGATTCACAACCTCGACCTCGGCACCGGCATCGCGCATGCCTTCGACAAGGTGATTTAACATCAGTTCGGTTTTACTCCGATCGCCAGTGCGGGGGCTTGAATTAAGTGCGAGGATTTTCATGCCGTCCTTCTTTGGTTTATGATTTGAAGCACCGAAACTCAAGACATCCTTGTCATTTCATCCCCAATTCATCCAGCGTCTCGATAATCGCCCGGGCGAAATCAAAATCATTGATATGCAAGGGCAGCAAATTCAATTTAAAATGATCATCAAGGCTATCTTTCAATGTTTCGGCAAAAATTCCCGGCGCGTCGGGATCGTACAAAGGCCCCGCCTGACTGTCAAAAGCCGAAAAACCCTTCATGGGAACCAAAATTTTTGATGGCCCTTTGGCATGGTTGCATAGCGTAGCGATTGATTTGGCCAGGACGGTCACTTCTTCAGGCTTGGTACGGACGACGGTGATAGCGGCATTATGGACATGATATCTGCGGTCCGGAAATTGTGCTTGGGCTGTTTTCAGCGGACCGGTAACCAGAAAATCAATGTTGCCGGGAACCAAAACACAGGGGATGTCTTTTTTCAGGGCGGCCGCTCCCCTGTCCGGGCCCGCATCGTAGTCACCCCCAAAAAGATGATCCGCGATTTCGTGAAGTGACAAATCCACCACGGCCGACACGTTTTCATCATCGATCATCTCTTCCATTGATTTCCCCCCCGAGCCTACCGTGTGAAAAACGACCACCTCTTTGCCCTCGTTTTCAAGGGCTTGGCGCACCTGCTGGGTGCACACTTCGGTGGTACCCAGCGTCGAGATAAACACCAGCGGGCTTTCGGATTTTTCAGCCTCCCGTACGGGCAGTTGCAACATGCCCGCCAGAGCCAGGGCCCCGTTGCATAAAATCTTTCGGGTGATCCGGTTGAGACCGGCCAGGTCACAGACGGCATGCAGCATGATGATATCTTTCGTGCCCACGAATGCACGGGTGTCGCGTGAAGCCATGGTTGAGATCATGACTTTGGGAAAGCCCACCGGGAAGCTTCGCATAACGCCGGTTCCAAGAGTTGTGCCCATAGAGCCGCCCAGTCCGATAATTCCCTGTATTTTGCCTTGCCTGCACAAATCTTGCGCACACGCAATGGCCCCGCTGGTCATGATCTCCAGGGCCTTTCCCTCGTGTCCGATATTCTGAACCGCCGTCAATGTATGTCCTGCCGCCCGGGCAACCTCGTTGCGGCCGATGCTTGTCGCAACGGGACTTTCGCCTTTGATACCTGCGTCCAGAATGCGAACCGCGATTCCGGCTTCTTTGAGACGCGATTCGAGGAAAAGCGCCTCCTGTCCCTTGGTATCCATGGTGGCCACGAGAAGCGCAACCGGTGAAGCCATTAAAACAACCTCCCTTCAGGCAACGTTTAGGCGAGCAATTCCTGCAGAATTTCTATATCCCGATACCGGAAACCCGGTCCAAACCCGATACCTTTTTACCTCAGATTGTCCGTCTTGAAGTGAAGCTTTAGCGGCGGGCGGTGATCATCTCATCCATCATCTTTGCAGCACTGGCGGCAAAAGCGCTGTCGTTAATGTGATAATCTGCCTCCCTGATCTCAATTTGAGGGTCGAGTTTTTCCCGCAATCTTTGGATGAGTGAATTATTGATTGGTGGATCATATAATGGTCCCTTTGCATGATCCGCTTCAGACCATCCCTTGCGGGGGATAAGTATTTTTACGTTTTTGGCTTGTTTATTCAACTTGGCTGCCAGCTGATCGGCCAGAATTCGAGTTTCTTCAAAATTGAGGCGGATGGCAGAGCGAAAATCATAGAAAAAAATTTTGCGATCCTTGTATTGATCGGGGATATTGTTGCGGGTGAACTCCAGCACTGCACAATCCAACCCCCCGGGCACCACCAGGCGGGGGATCGGTCGACCGGAAACCGGCTCGAATCTCGCTGCACCGATGCCACCACAATATCCATCCATCAGATGATCGGCCAGTTCATGGGTGGCCAGGTCCAATATGCCCTCAAAATAGCCCTGTGCGGCAAGTTCTTCCATGGCCATTCCCCCCGTACCGTTGGCGTGGAAGGCAACCACCTCATAACCCAACTTTTCCAGAGCCAGTTTGGTCGCCTCGGCACCCCGGGTGATGAATCCGAAAAAGGGCAGGGCAATCCGTGACTTGGCTTGCCTCGGCCCCCATTGGCTGTGGGTCATACCGCAGATGGCGGCGGCAGCCTGATCGAGAATCATGCCCGAAATACTGTTGATGCCCAGCAGGTCCGCCACGCTGTGGATCATGGTTATGTCTTTGGTACCCACGACGTTGGCCATGTCACGCGCTGCCACCGTTGAAATCATTACCTTTGGCACCCCTAAAGGCAGGGCATGCATAATACGTGTGCCGATATGCGTTCCGGTACCTCCGCCGGCCGAAATAATGCCACAAATTTTCCCGTTCCGATAGAGTTGTTTGATCCGATCTCCGGCCGCCAATATCATGGCTTCAATGGCCTTGTCCCGGCTGTGCAAAACAGAGCTGTTTTCTTTTTTAACCCGATCATACATGTCTGTGTCAACCGGCACGTGGGATGCTGTTTTGGTGCCGACGTGGACTGTGATTGCCTGCAGACCCCTTTTTTCAATGCGGTTTTTAAGAAACAGATGTTCTTCAGCTTTGGTATCGAAGGTACCGATGACGGCGATGGCTGGCTGGGTGTTCATATAGTTTCCTTGTGTTTATGACCGGTTAATAGATGGCAATAATCCGGCTCAGGTGATCCGGCACCCGGAGTTTTTCACCCATTTACCCGTCGTTTTTATACCGACACCAGTGAAAAGAAATTATTCACTGTTGATACCCTCCCATTAATTTCATATGATGATGTTACAAAGTCCAATCTGATCCTTATATAATATGTTCAGCGCTGTAAACCGTATTCTGTACAAATGAGGGGTCGGGGTATTTTTTTCACGGCAAGCTGATCGCCCCGGTGTTTCCAAGGGGCAGGGGGCTGTTGCCGCTGAGAAAGGCAAAACTCGGCATTGGTTGATGTTGGAGCGAACATTTTAAATGGCCGGCAGTAAAATGCAGGGCGGTTGCCGCTGTCAGGCTTGGCTGGCAACAACCCGGCATCTTGCCGTGAAAAAACACCCCGACCCCTCGTATAAATAAGATAAAATACTATCGGCGGTCGGTGATGAAACAGTGGTTTAAAATAGAGCGCATACCCGGCGTTCTGGCGACTGCATATGAGAAGGCCACCCGGATGGCGATCGACAGCTATTACCGTCCTCTGGCCGAAGAAATAGTTTCGCGTAAAGCGCAGGGCACGATTTTGGATTTGGGTACCGGACCGGGATATCTGCCCATAGAAATAGCCAGAAGATCACCTTCCATCGAGATAATCGGCATCGATTTAAGCCGCAAATTGATTCATATGGCACGGCAAAATGCTGTTGCAGCCGGCTTTAAAGATAGATTAAAATTTCAACTGGGAAATGCGGCCAGGCTGCAATTTGCTGAAACAGTCTTTGATATGGTCATCAGCACCGGCATGCTTCATTCACTGAAAAAGCCGGTAAAAGTGTTAAAAGAAATATACCGGGTGTTGAAAAGGGGCGGGGAAGCATGGATATACGATCCGGCAAAAGTCGTCTCATATATCGATAGAAAGAAATGGAAAGCTTCACTCAATTATCGTGAACGGTTTTTCTTGTGGAGCTTCGGACTCTTCGGGCTTCATAAACCGATCGAAACTTATAATCCTGAGCAGGTCAAGGCCATGATCGCAGCCACCGAATTCACGAATTATCACATAGACAAGGAAAAGGATGAGATAAAGATCAAACTTAGGAAATAGACATGCACATATACAAAAAAATTTATGAATTTGCTGCATCCGCAGGCGCTTTTGAAGGATATGTTTATCACAAAAAAAAATCCGATATCGACATGGCCGCCTTGACAGATTGGGCCGATAACCTGCTGGAGGCATACACGCACCTGGCGGCCGAAATCCGAGACGAATTCCAATCTTCCTGCGATCGAACTTTGGGGAGAGCCGTGAGATCTCTCGTTCCACTACTGGGGCAAGGTCATGCGATCATCCAAAAGTTGCAAGCAATGATTGTAGGCGGATTGCCCGAATCGGCAGACGATTTTCAAGAAGAGAAAATGAAAAAGGAATTGATAATTAGCGGCAAAATCGTTGGCGGTGTAAAACAGGGAGCTTTTTTTACCCAACTCGAATGGTTTCAAGAGCAATGTCTGGAAAAATTGAATTTTAAGCCTTTTCCGGGAACACTGAACATCGAAATTCCAGCTGACGACGTTTCACGAATAGAGGCTCTGGAAGATAAAAAAGGTGTCGAGTTCATACCCCCCGACGCCGCATTTTGTACCGGTAAAGGCTTCCCGGTCTCGGCGGAAGGCATAAACGGAGCTATCATTATTCCGGCACAGGAGGTTAGAGTCCATGCTCAAAACGTCATTGAGGTTATCGCACCGCTGCCATTGAAAAAGACGCTCAAAAAGACAGATGGCGATTCTGTTACACTGACAATTCACGAAACCTAGACCAAAGATTTTCGTATGAGAATAGGCCCCCAATGGCAGTCGTCACCGACCAAAATATATATAACATTGAATCGAATGCCCAGTTACGGATAGCAAATGCTTTTGAATCATATTAAATTAGACGTTGACGCCGTGATATTCGATCTGGATGGAACGATCATTGATTCGATCCCCATATATTTTAACCTTATCGATATCGTGTTCCAAAGGCTTGGTTTGCCCTTGATTCCACAAAAGACAATCATAGAGGCCGTCAAAGATGGCGATTTTAATTGGGATATCGTGCTGCCTGAAGCGAGAAAAGGCCAAAAAGATGAATTGATTAGCGGGGCGCGGACAATTATTTACGAGATTTATCCGGACCTGTTCGGAAAAGATTTAAAATTGATACCGGGCGCTGCTCGGGCTTTAGCGGAGATCTCTGAAAACGGAAAAAAGATCGGCATCGTGACATCTACACCGATGGAAGGTATCGCCTATAAACTAAGGCCTCTGAAAAGGCACGGCATCGAGGAATTATTCGAAGTAATCATAACCGCCGATGACGTACAACAAAAAAAGCCGGCAGCCGAACCGCTTATCGAATGCGTAAATTTACTTGGCGCATCATTGAACAAGAGTGTGTACGTCGGTGATACGCGGGTAGACATAAGAGCCGGCAAAGCCGCCGGTATGAAGACGATTGGGGTGTTGACGGGATTTGATGACTACGAAACATTAAAAAATGAAAGTCCGGACGCGATAATCGACAGTGTTGATCAATTGCCGGAAGCCATTACCCTCTAGCGTGTCCATCTAATTGAGTGACGCTCGAACCTGTTAAAACCCAACGGGCTGCTGCCCAAATCATGTTTCATTATGTCTAAAATCCTTTAGTGGCCAGGGACGATCGATGAACGAGAGTGAAGTTTTGAATAAACCCAGTTTCAGCTAAATCAGGCACTGAGATTATACATGAAGAAGATTCAAAGAACGCGCTTGGTGGCCATAAGCCTGTCCTTTATCATAGGGGCTTTATTAATGGCGGTGAAATTTTATGCTTACCGCATCACCCACTCATCCGCTATTCTGTCCGATGCCTTGGAATCGATTATCAATGTGGTGGCCAGTGCTTTTGCCCTGGGAAGCATTATCCTCGCCGCCAAGCCCCCGGATGCCGGCCATCCTTATGGACATGGCAAAATCGAATTTTTTTCGGCAGGTTTTGAAGGGGCTTTGATTATTTTGGCGGCTTTTGGGATCTTTAAAACGGGCATCTCCCACATTTTAAATCCCCACCATTTACCGCATCTGCAGAGTGGCATGTTGATTTTGCTAAGCGCCAGTGTCGTAAATCTTTTTCTCGGAACGGGTCTTTTACGGGTAGGCCGCAAAACCGATTCCATTACATTGATTGCCGACGGCAGACATGTATTAACGGATGTATATACCTCGGCGGGTGTCTTTTTGGGCCTTCTGGTCGTTTATCTGACCGGTTGGAATCTGCTCGACGGCATTATTGCCTGCCTGGTGGGCATACATATCCTGGTGACCGGAAGCAGTCTGGTGCGGCATTCTTTTCGGGGTCTCATGGATGCGGCGGACCCTCAAGCTTTAAAGCGAGTCTCAGATCTAATCGTTGAAAACAGGCGGGATTTCTGGATCGACATTCACCAATTACGTGCCTGGAAATCAGGTGATCATCTTCATATCGATCTGCATCTGGTGCTGCCCAAGGAATTATCGCTCGATGATGCCCACCGTGAAGCAAAGACACTTGAGAAAATGATTATTGATCATTTCGGAGGCAATGCCAGCGCCCTGATTCACCTGGACCCTTGTATCGACCGGGATTGCCGGATATGTCGCAATCACCGGTGTCAGCTGCGCAAGCAACGGGCCGAGGAACAGAGCCAGTGGGCCCTCGAAACCTTGACGGCTTACAAGGGGGCCGGCAAATTTTCCAAAAAGAATAAAAAAGAATCCCGCTGAAACATCGCAATCGGTGTTTTAGCCAAACATGCCGGAATACCCCTTGGAGCGGTCCCCATAGCGGCTTTGGCGGATCGGCGACTTGCCGCGGGGAGTTTTACTGCCCATAAAAAAGATTGACAACCACCGTTTACCTGCCATATTCAATCCTTTCTAAGAAACTTTTGCTCGAAATTTTGTGCTGATGAGGATTTAGAATGGGTTCGGGTTTCAGATTGGGAGTAGATACCGGCGGTACGTTCACCGATTTATATGCACTCGAGGAGTCATCGGGCAATGTTTATGTGACCAAAGTGCCCTCCACCCCTTCCAATCCCGCCCTGGCCGTCGTTGCCGGAATCCAAAAACTGATCGAAACAAACCGCATTGCTGCTGAAAAAATTCGATTCTTCATCCACGGAACCACTGTTGCCACCAACGCCCTGCTTGAACATAAGGGTGCCAAGACGACCCTTTTCACCACCGAAGGATTTGAGGACGTTCTTCACATCGGAAGACAGAACCGACCGAAGCTTTACCATTTTGCCGCCGGTCGACCGGAGCCGATTGTCCCCAAACACCTTCGTTTTGGTATTCCGGAAAGAATTTTATTTAACGGAGAGGTTTACAAAGCGCTTGACGAAGCCAAAACGGCAGCCATCATCGAAAATGCCAAAGAACAGGGCGTAGAATCCATCGCCGTTTCCTTAATTCACTCCTATGCGAATCCCGCCCATGAACAGTTGATCAAATCCAGCATTGAGCGCATCTTTCCGGAGGCTTATGTCACGGTTTCAGCAGAGGTGCTTCCCGAATTCCGTGAATTCGAAAGAACCAGCACCATTTGCATCAATGCGTATGTCATGCCCAAGGTGACCCACTATGTCGCTTATTTGGAAGACCAGCTAAAACAGTTGGGCATTGCATCCGAGCTATATATCATGCAGTCCAATGGCGGTGTGATTACGGCCAAAGCAGCCCGCCAGATGAGTGCGCGCACAGTGCTTTCCGGTCCTGCCGGCGGCGCGTTGACCGGTGTCTTCATCAGCCGAGTGGTCGGCAAAGCCAATGTTATTACCATCGATATGGGGGGCACCAGCTCTGATATCTGTCTGATTGACGGGGGCACACCGCGGTTGACCACCGAAGGCGATATCGGAGGTTACCCTATCAAACTTCCCATGATCGATATCAATACCATCGGGGCCGGTGGCGGGAGCATTGCCTGGATCGATGCCGGGGGGGCGCTTCAGGTCGGGCCACAGAGCGCCGGGGCAGATCCGGGCCCTGTTTGCTATGGCCGCGGCGGTACCGAACCCACGGTGACCGATGCCAATGCCATCCTGGGCCGAATCAATCCCTCCCATCTTCTCAAGGGGGAAATGCCGCTCTATCTTGAAGCAGCCCAGCGGGTCATGCAAGAAAAGATAGCGCGGCCGCTGGGGATTGATCTCTTGAAGGCGGCCGAGGGCGTGATTGCGGTGGTGAATGCCAACATGGTCCGCGGCATTCGAAGGGTATCGGTGGAAAAGGGCTATGACCCCAGGGAATTCACTTTGGTGACATTCGGCGGAGCCGGACCGCTGCACGGTGTGGAACTGTGTCAAGCGCTGAACATGAAGCAAATCATTGTTCCTGCCCATCCGGGCATCGCATCGGCCTTCGGGATGCTTTCCGCAGATGTCAGACATGATTTCGTTCAGACGCACATTTGCGTATCTGAACAAGTGGATGTGGATTATTTTTTATCCATTTTTAAAAGAATCGAAAAACATGCCAAAAAACAACTGCGGGAAGAGGGTTTTTCCGGTCAGTCCGTTGTTCTGATCCGTTCGGCCGATATGCGGTACATTCGCCAAGCATATGAACTATCGGTGCCCATAAAGGGGGGAGACGTAGGCCGAGACGATATACCCCAAATTGTCGAAAAATTTCATGATCTCCACGAGAAGGCATACGGTTACGCTCGAAAAAAAGAAGCGGTGCAATTTGTTAACCTGAGGGTTACCGCCCTTGGGAAACTTCCCGAATTCGTGATCATTGAAAAATCACCGCCGCTTGAAGAGACGCCGGAGCCGATTGATCATCGTAACGTGCTTTTTAGCGGCGAACTGCTGGATACGCCTATTTATGACCGCCATCACCTCCAACCGGGCTTTGAAATCCAGGGTCCCGCCGTGATTGAACAGCTGGATTCCACCATTCTCGTGTTTCCAGGCAACACGGCCATAACAGATCCATACGACAATATATTGATCAGACACCGGGAATAAAATGAGTGAGGAAATGGATCCAATAACACTTGAAGTTATGAGAAACGCCTTCCAGTCGGCAGCGGAAGAGATGGGCGCTGCTTTGATCCGCACGGCTCTCTCCACCAATATCAAGGATCGGCGAGATTGCTCCACCGCCATCTACACATCCGGCGGACATCTTGTGGCGCAGGCGGAGCACATTCCGCTCCATCTGGGGTTGATGGTATCCGTCGTCGAAAAAACCCTGGAGAGATTTTCGCTGGATGATCTTGAGCCGGGCGATGCAATCATTACCAATGATCCCTATATCAGCGGCTCGCACCTACCCGATATTTGTATGATTACGCCCCTTTTTGTTGAGGGCCAATGTCTTGCGCTGCTCGCCAACCTGGCCCATCACGTTGATATCGGTGGGATCGCCCCCGGCGGGATGCCGACCATATCAACGGAAATTTTTCAAGAAGGCCTTCGAATTCCACCCGTCAAACTGCGAAAACGGGGCGAAGTCGACGAGCAAATTCTTGAACTGATCATGAACAACGTCAGAACCAGTTATGAAACTTACGGCGATTTTCAGGCCCAGCTCGCCGCCAACAATGTGGGTGAACGTCGGCTCAGGGAGACGATATCCAAATACGGCGTGAGTGTTGTCAGTTATTATATGGATGAAATTATCAATTACGCGGAACGCCGAATGCGGAATCGCATTCGGCAACTGCCCAAGGGGGTGTATTCCTTCGAAGACTATCTCGAGGGAGACGGGCTGTCTGAAGATCTTCTGAAGATCAAGGTAACCCTGGCCATTGATGAAGATCAGATTTTGGTAGACTTCACCGGCACGGACTCCCAGGCCAGAGGATCTGTTAACTCAACGCGGGCGGTCACTCTGGCATGTGTTTATTTTGCCTTGAAATCGGCGATTGATCCGGATATCCCTTCCAGCCAAGGAACCTTTCGCCCCGTCAAGGTTGTCACCCCTGCCGGCAGTCTGGTCAATCCCTCTTTTCCGGCCCCGGTTTCAAATGCCAATATCAATACATCCCAAAGAATTGCCGATGTGGTTCTGGGGGCTTTGTCCGAGGCCATTCCCGAAAGTGTGCCGGCCGCATCTACGGGAAGTATGAGCATTTTCACAATCGGGGGTGTCGATCCGAACACCGGAGAATACTATTCCTATGTCGAAACCTATGGCGGCGGACATGGGGCCCTAAAAGACCAGGATGGTATGGATGGTGTCCACTCCAATATGACCAATACCCGAAATGCACCCGTGGAGGTGATTGAAATTGCGTATCCCTTGCGCGTCGAGCGCTACGGTCTTATCCCCAATACGGAAGGACCCGGAAGATCGCGAGGGGGTTTGGGGATGACTCGAGAAATGACCATTCTGGATCATCACGCAACCATCACCCTTGGAACAGAACGGCGAAGGATTCAACCGTGGGGTCTGGCGGGAGGAAAACCCGGTGGGGGCTCGGATTGTTGGATTGTTTCGACCGAGGGGAAAAAAGAGCAGCTCCCCAGCAAGGTTACCCGCCCGGTGGACCCGGGGACCCGCATCGTGCTTAGGACGGCCGGCGGGGGGGGCTACGGCGAGCCCAATCAACGGTCGCCGGAAAGGGTCGCAAAGGATGTCCGGGAGGGATTTATCGATATCCAGCGGGCCAAGGAACACTATGGCGTTGTCATCGATGCGGCTACCGGGGAAGCAGACCTGGAGGCAACAAAAGCGTTGCGTGACCGGCGCAAATGAGCTATGACCGTTTACTTAAAGTACCGTAAACAATGAAACACGGATGCTACTATTTCGGCCCCCTCTTTTTTCACCGGCCTGCGACAAGCTGCATTCGGCCTGGGTTCATGTCGAAGACAGCCGCGTTGTTTGAGGCTTTTTGCCCGCCAAAGGCCACTGGCGGATAAATCCGCCACAGGTCTTCAGCGCAATGAGCGCCCAGAGACGAAAGATCGCAAAACGGCTCAAAAAGGAGTTCTTAAGGACTTTTAGCAGTAGCAGCCCATTGACCCTAATTCAAAAGGAGGAAGCGATGCGTTATCCAAGAAAAACCCTGATGGTATTTATTTGCTTGACCTTGATGTTGGGTGTTGGCCCGGCCTGGGGCAAAACGTTTAAGTTTGACATGGCCAACGAATATGCTCCCACTTCGATCCACGGTGAAAATGACATGTATTTTATCAAAACCCTGCAAAAGTTGAGCGGGGGTCAGATCCAGATCACCCATCACCCCGGAGCATCTTTAGGCTACAAGTCCAAAGACCAG
>JASFTQ010000096.1:0-13929 GCA_050053515.1 Desulfobacterales bacterium
TAGGGGGGTCACTCGTTTTTGACCGATTGCCAGCTAATTGAGGGTTTTTTTTTCACGACAAGCTGATCGCACCGGTGCTTCCAACGGGCAGAGGGCTATTGCCGCCGAGAAAGGCAAAACACGGAGTCGGTTATTGTTGGCCTAAACCTTAAAAGGGCCGGCAGTAAAATTCAAGGCAGTTGCCGCTGTTTGACCTGGCAGGCAACAACCCGGCATCTTGCCGTGCAAAAAATACCCCGACCCCTGAGCTAACTAATAATGGATATCGAACTTCGGGGAGCAGAAGAGAAAAATGGCAAAAAAAGTCATGGCTATGATAAAACTTCAGGTTGAGGCTGGAAAGGCCAATCCGTCGCCTCCTATTGGACCGGCGCTGGGACAACATGGCGTTAATATAATGGACTTCTGCAAGGCCTTTAATGCGAGGACGGCCAACGATGAAGGTATGATCATACCGGTTGTGATTACCGTTTATCAGGACAGGTCGTTTTCGTTTATCACCAAAACGCCGCCGGCATCGGTCCTTTTAAAAAAGGCGGCCAAGATCGCAAAAGGGGCCGGAGACCCAAAACGGGAGCGGGTCGGCCAAGTGACGCGTCAACAGGTTGAAGAAATAGCCAAACAGAAAATGGTCGATTTAAACGCCAATGACTTGGATGGCGCCTGCAAAATTGTCGAAGGCACGGCCAGAAGTATGGGCATCGAGGTTGTTTGAACAAAGGCAACCAAGCCAGAGGGATCGGGGTATTTAAAAACACCCCGCCCCCTCAATTAGGTGCCCCTCTTTGCAGGTGCCTATTGGAGACCTGAAATACGAGTTAAGGAGTCGGTGATTAAGATGTCGAAACGGGGTAAAAAATATTTAGTATCCAAAGAAAGGCTTAATGCCGAGAAAAAAATTGATTTTGCCGAAGCCGTCAAGTTATCCCTCGACGCTTCGTATGCCAAGTTTGATGAAACTGTCGATGTTGCAGTTCGCCTCGGTGTAGACCCAAGGCATGCAGATCAGATGGTTCGCGGAACGGTCGTTTTACCCAATGGTTTAGGCAAGGAAGTCAAAGTCCTGGTCTTTGCCAAAGGTGAAAAGGAAAAAGAGGCCTCTGATGCCGGCGCCGATTTTGTCGGCAACGATGAACTGATTGATAAAGTCAAAAGTGGGTGGTTCGGGTTCGACAAAGCGGTGGCAACTCCGGATATGATGGGTGCTGTCGGAAAGATAGGCAAGATTCTCGGGCCGCGCGGCCTAATGCCGAATGCAAAAACCGGGACAGTAACCTTTGATGTGGCCAAAGCCGTACAGGAACTGAAGGCCGGCAAGATCGATTTTAGAGTTGAAAAAGCCGGTATCGTTCATGCGCCCATGGGTAAAGTGTCATTCGGAGCAGAAAAGATCGTTGAAAATATTACGGCGTTTTTAGAAACCATAGTTCGACTCAAACCGGCCTCCAGTAAAGGAACCTACCTGAGAGGCGTTGCAATCTCCACCACCATGGGACCGGGGATCAAAGTGGATACAGCCGTCATCAAGGACTTACTGAAATAAATCAAATAATTTCTGTCAAAGACCGTAGGTTCACTGCCTGTTGATCGGTTGCAGGGTGTATAATCGGCAACGCCGGCCTACCGAGACAGTTGTGATGATCTTGAATTAAAGGTTGAAGAAGTTGGATTTACCCCTGTTCAATCTTGCGTCCCCAATCGGTTATCACAATGGCGGGTAACCTCCGGTGTTTGAACCTGTCGAAGGGAGGTGTAATTCAATTGTGCAGTTAGATGAAAAGAAAAAAGTTGTTGAAGACCTAAAAGAAAGGTTCGCGAGATCAAAGGTTGTTATCCTCACTGACTATAAGGGGCTTGATGTCACAACCATCAATACGTTGCGACGAAAACTCAGAGAATCGCAGGTGGAATATCAGGTGGTTAAAAATACCCTTTTGGTCAGAGCCGCACAAGATACCGATCTTGCAATGATCGAGGAGAGTTTTAACGGGCCCAGTGCAATTGCCATAAGCTACGAGGATCCGATCGCGCCGGCTAAGGTCCTGACCGACTTTGCCGGTGAGCATCAGCAGCTTGAAATCAAGGCTGCCGTGATGGGGGGTAAGGTTCTTGATTTGGCAGCCATCAAAGCTTTAGCCAAGCTGCCTTCCCGTGAAGAGCTTGTCGGTCAACTGCTCTCCGGGCTGATCGGCCTGCCCACCGGATTGGTGAGGGCCTTAAACGATATTCCGAGACGATTTATGAATGTGCTGGCTGCTGTAAAGAACCAAAAGGAAGCAGCCTGAGATGAAGTCGTGAACCGTTGATCAGATTGTTAACCGATTGAATGACGCGAGAAATTTTGGAGGTAAATTAAAATGGCAAAAATAAGCAAAGAAGATGTGATCGAATTCATATCAAATATGACCGTACTGGAACTTTCCGAATTAGTTAAGGAAATGGAGGATAAATTCGGTGTGTCCGCCGCTGCCCCGGTTGCCATGATGCCTTCGGCGCCTGCTGCTGATGGTGGCGCCGGCCCTGCTGAGGAAAAGACTGAATTTGATGTCATCCTCACTGCCCATGGAGATAAAAAAATTCAGGTAATCAAAGAAGTTAGGGCTATTACCGGACTCGGCCTGAAAGACGCCAAAACCTTAGTGGACGAGCTTCCCAAGCCTGTCAAGGAGGGGGTGCCCAAAGATGAGGCCGAGAAGATTAAGGCCCAGTTGGAGGAGGCCGGCGCCCAGGTTGAGGTAAAATAAACGTTTCGCAAATCTCGGAGCCGGGAAGAGTGAAGCGAAAGAGGTTTCGTCAAGGGGTCTGTTGCCGGGA
Organism: Desulfobacterales bacterium; assembly: GCA_050053515.1. Lineage (GTDB taxonomy): Bacteria > Desulfobacterota > Desulfobacteria > Desulfobacterales. The sequence goes on from JASFTQ010000096.1 coordinate 2,815, forward strand.
CGCCCATAAATTTTTGAGGCATGCGGGAACACCTGTCAACGGACCGTTGCGTTCATCTAAAAATAAAATTTTGGAGCGATAATGCAAAAAAGGCCTGTGGTAAGCAAGCGTATCAGAAAAAACTTTGGCAGGATAAAAAAGATCGTCGATATTCCCGACCTTATCGGTGTTCAGCGGGATTCGTACAATCGGTTTTTGCAAATGGACGTGGAACCGGAAAAAAGAGAAGATATCGGCCTGCAGGCGGTTTTCAAATCCGTGTTTCCCATAAAAGATTTTACTGGAAGTGCGTCCCTTGAATTTGTGTCCTACCGCTTCGGTGAAGTCAAACACAGTGTTGAAGAATGCATTCACCGGGGAATGACTTATGAAATTCCTTTACGAATAACGGCCAGACTTGTGGTCTATGACGTTGACAACGATACGGGGGTTTCCAATATTCGTGACATAAAGGAGCAGGAAATTTATTTTGGTACCATTCCGTTGATGACCGGCAAGGGTACTTTTATTATCAATGGCACCGAACGCGTCGTGGTCAGCCAACTGCACCGATCCTCGGGTGTTTTCTTTGATCATGATAAGGGCAAGACGCATTCAAGCGGTAAAATCATTTACAGTTGCAGGATTATTCCCGTGCGCGGGTCTTGGATCGACATGGAAATCGATCCCAAAGATATCGTTTACATCCGGATTGATCGGAGACGCAAATTCCCGGTCACGATTCTTTTTAAAGCTTTTGGATATTCCACCCAAGATCTTTTGACCTATTTTTACAAAAGCGAAAAGATAAAAGTTCGCGGCCGTCGCGTTACCCGGGAATTTAATACCGATTTTTTAAAAGGTCAGCGGGCCAGTCGGGATGTTAAAGATCCTAAAACGGGTGAGGTTGTCGTAAAAAGAGGGCGACTGTTCACCATGCGGGCTCTCAAACGGCTCGAATCCAGCTCGTTAGAAGAGGTCCCCATAGCTCTCGATGATATCATGGATCGGGTATTTGCCCGCACGATCATTGATTCGAAAACAGGAAGTGTACTGGTTAAAGCCAATGACCTGGTTGATGAAGCAGCGCTTTCGAAATTAAGCGATGCCGGCGTAACCGAATTTGATTTGCTGTTTATCGACGGCATCTCAATCAGCGACTCTATTCGAAAAACCCTTTTATTGGATAAAGTCGATACCAAAGAGGAAGCGCTCATTGAAATCTACCGTAGACTGAGACCGGGGAATCCGGCGACCCCTGAGGTTGCGCAGGATTTTATTGACAACCTGTTTTTCAGGCAAACCTATTATGATTTATCCGGCGTCGGGCGTCTCAAAATCAATCAACGTCTCGGCATCCAAAGCGAGATGAATTTAAGAACCCTCAGAAAGGAAGATATTCTTCTAACGGCCAGAGCACTGGTCGAACTCAGAGACATTCAGGGAGTCGTGGACGACATCGATCATCTCGGGAATCGACGGGTGCGGGCTGTGGGTGAGCTCCTGGAAAACCAGTATCGAATTGGACTCGTGCGCATGGAGCGGGCCATAAAAGAAAGAATGAGTTTGCAGGAAGTGGATGCTTTGATGCCCCACGATTTGGTTAACCCCAAACCCGTCTCGGCGGTCATCAAGGAATTCTTCGGGACCAGTCAGCTTTCCCAGTTCATGGATCAGACCAATCCGCTTTCAGAAACCACGCATAAACGGCGCCTCAGTGCCCTCGGTCCCGGCGGACTGACCAGAGAACGCGCCGGATTCGAAGTCAGGGATGTTCACCCGTCACATTATGGACGGATCTGTCCCATTGAAACCCCCGAGGGACCCAACATCGGTCTTATTGTATCCCTCAGCACCTATGCACGGGTCAACAATTATGGTTTCATCGAGACGCCATACAGGGTGGTACAGAGTGCCTCCGCTACCAATGAGGTAAAGTTTCTTGATGCATTTGAAGAGAAGGACCATCCCATTGCCCAGGCCAATGCCCCGGTGGATGATAAAGGCGGGTATGTCAATCCACTGGTGACGTCAAGGGTGGCCGGCGAGTTTATGATGGTAAATCGCGAAAACATCGAATTGATGGATATTTCGCCCAATCAACTGGTGAGTGTATCCGCCTCCCTGATACCTTTTCTAGAAAATGACGACGCCAACAGAGCACTAATGGGATCCAACATGCAACGGCAGGCTGTCCCTTTGTTGGTGAACGAAGCGCCACTTGTTGGCACCGGCATTGAAGGCGTTGTTGCCAAAGATTCGGGGGTCGCCATTGTTACCCCCCGGGACGCAGAAGTGATGGGTGTGGATGCTTCTCGCATCGTACTCAAACATGAACCTTCCGCAGATCCTTCAAAAAAAGACGTGACGATTTTCAATCTTTCAAAATTCATTCGAAGCAACCAAAACACCTGCTTCAATCATCGTCCCATTGTCAAGAAAGGCCAGCGAGTTAAAGGCGGGGAGATCATTGCTGATGGTCCCGCGACAGACCAAGGCGAATTATCTCTTGGCAAAAACGTAACCGTCGCTTTCATGCCATGGGGAGGATATAATTTCGAGGATTCAATCCTGGTTAGTGAGAGATTGGTAAGGGATGGCGTGTATACTTCAGTTCATATTGAGGAATTTGAAGTCGTCGCCAGAGACACCAAACTCGGCAAAGAAGATATTACGCGTGATATACCCAACGTCGGGGAAGAAGCTTTAAGAAATTTGGATGAAAGCGGGATTATCCGCCTGGGTGCCGAGGTTGACCCGGGAGATATTCTGGTGGGAAAGATTACCCCCAAGGGAGAGACTCAGCTTTCTCCGGAGGAAAAGCTTTTACGGGCTATTTTCGGGGAAAAGGCCGGAGATGTAAAAGATACTTCTCTACGTGTACCGCCGGGTGTACAGGGAATTGTCATCGATGCCAAAGTTTTTTCAAGACGTGGCGTTGAAAAAGATGATCGCTCAAGGCTGATTGAAAACGAGGAAATCGCAGGGCTGGAAAAAGACAGGGATGACGAACTGGCAGTCATCAGTGATGTCGTGCGTAAGGAGCTCGCAGCCCTGATGGTCGGGCAAAAAACCATTGCCCAGCTGAAAAGGGGTAAAAAAGTACTGCTGGACAAGGGTGTTAAAATCGACGCCGCTACCTTCGAAAAACTCACTCTGGCGCAGATCGAGGGCATCGTCCTCAAGGACTCCACTTTAACCGAGCGGATTCATGAAATCATGGAGCGCTATCGCGATCAATGCGAACTGTGCCGTATGGTTTTCGAGCAGCAAGTCAGCAGATTTGAAAAGGGCGATGACCTTCCCCCGGGTGTCATCAAGATGGTCAAAGTTTATGTGGCGATGAAGCGCAAACTTTCCGTGGGAGACAAGATGGCTGGCCGTCATGGTAACAAAGGAGTGGTTTCAAGAATACTGCCCATAGAGGATCTGCCCTATTTTGAAGACGGCTCTCCGGTAGATATGGTTCTCAATCCGCTGGGAGTGCCTTCACGGATGAATGTTGGCCAGATTCTGGAAATACATCTGGGTCTTGCCGCAAAGGGACTTGGAGACCAGCTGAATCTGTTGCTTGAAGAAAATAAGCTAAAGGCGCTTCGGGACAAGATGAAACGGGTTTTTACTAAACCCGAATCGAAAAAAATGCTGGATGATTTTTCGGACGAAGAGCTGCGTGAATTTGCTAATCAATACAAAAACGGTGTGCATATGGCCACCCCTGTTTTTGATGGTGCCAAGGAAGAGGAAATCAAGGAGCTGCTATCTGAGGCTGAGCTCAGCCCGACAGGGCAGACAACGCTTTATGACGGACGCAGCGGTAAACCTTTCAAGGAAAAGATAACCGTTGGAACAATGTATGTCATGAAATTACATCATTTGGTGGATGATAAAATTCATGCGCGTTCAATCGGACCCTATTCTTTAGTGACTCAGCAGCCACTGGGAGGCAAAGCCCAATTTGGCGGCCAACGCCTGGGCGAGATGGAGGTGTGGGCGATGGAGGCCTACGGGGCCGCGCATGCGTTGCAAGAATTTTTAACTGTGAAATCAGACGATATGGCTGGGCGGACACGAATGTATGAAAAGATTGTGAAAGGCCAAAACGTGCTGGAGCCCGGAATTCCCGAGTCCTTCCGGGTGATGACCAAGGAGTTGCAGGCCTTGGGCTTAGACATATCTCTTCTGGAGGAAAAAGAATAACATGTGGTTTTGAGTTTTTTGTTGTGGATCGGCCGACAAATAATTGAGGGATCGGGGTGTTTTTTTCACGGCTAGATGATCGCCCCGTCGCTTCCAACGGGCAGAGGGTTATTGCCGGCGAGAAAGGCAAAACACGGTGTCGGTTCTTGTTGGAGTGAATCTTTTAAATAGCCGGCAGTAAAATGCAAGGCAGTTGCCGCTGTCAGGCTTGGCAGGCAACAACCCGGCATCTTGCCTTGAAAAAAACACCCCGACCCCTCAATTAATCAGCAACGAGAAACTCGTAACTCGAAAAGGGAGCAATTATGGAGGCATTATACGATTTCTTTGCCAAGCCCACTGATCCCAGAGGCTATTCAGGTATTCGTATTTCTCTGGCGTCTTCGGAGCTGATTCGAAAATGGTCATATGGTGAAATTAAAAAACCAGAGACGATCAATTATAGAACTTTCAAGCCGGAACGCGACGGCCTCTTTTGTGCCAAGATATTCGGACCCACCAAGGATTATGAATGCAATTGCGGTAAATACAAGCGTATGAAGCATCGGGGGGTCATTTGTGAAAAGTGCGGGGTAGAAGTAATTCAATCCAAGGTCAGAAGGGAGCGGATGGCCCACATCGAATTGGCCACGCCGGTATCCCATATTTGGTTCTTAAAAAGTCTTCCGAGCAAGATTGGCAATTTGCTGGATTTGACCCTTAAAAATATGGAAAAGGTACTGTATTTTGACAGCTATATTGTCATAGATCCAAAGGATACGCCCCTCAACCGGTGTCAACTATTATCCGAAGAAAAATACCGCGAAGCACTCGAAACTTACGGCTCAAAGTTCAAAGCCGGTATCGGGGCCGAGGCCGTTCAAGAACTTTTGGCAAGTTTGGATTTGGATGCGATTTACGATGAGCTGCGAAACGACATTCGGGCAACAGGATCGGGTGCCAAGCGACAGAAGCTGGCCAAAAGGTTGAAAATTATAGACGCATTCAGAAAATCCGGTGTGGATCCGGCCTGGATGGTAATGGAGGCCATTCCCGTTCTGCCACCCGACTTGCGTCCCTTGGTACCCCTTGAGGGCGGCAGATTTGCCACTTCGGATCTCAATGATCTTTACCGCAGAGTAATTAATCGGAACAATCGGTTGAAACGCCTGATCGATTTAAAAGCGCCGGATATCATCGTGCGCAATGAAAAACGCATGCTGCAGGAGTCCGTTGATGTTCTGTTTGACAATGGTCGCCATGGCAGAGTCATTACCGGCACCAACAAACGGCCCCTCAAATCTTTAAGTGATACCTTAAAGGGTAAACAGGGGCGCTTTCGCCAGAATCTACTGGGTAAACGGGTCGATTATTCAGGTCGTACCGTAATTACCGTAGGACCGGATTTGCGGCTGCACCAGTGCGGTCTGCCCAAAAAGATGGCCCTGGAACTATTCAAACCGTTTGTTTATTATCGCCTGGAGCAAAAGGGACTTGTATCCACGGTGAAGAGCGCCAAAAAAATGGTAGAAAAAGAAGTCCCGGAGGTATGGGACACCCTGGATGAAGTGGTCAAGGAATATCCGGTATTGCTCAACCGCGCCCCCACACTTCATCGCTTGGGTATCCAGGCTTTCGAACCGATACTGATTGAAGGAAAAGCGATTCAGTTGCATCCGCTGGTCTGTACCGCCTTTAATGCCGACTTTGACGGTGACCAGATGGCCGTCCATGTTCCCCTGTCCGTTGAGGCCCAGATTGAAGCACGGGTTTTGATGCTTTCCAGTAACAACATTCTATCACCGGCTAACGGCAGTCCGATCATCGTTCCCAGCCAGGACATTGTTCTGGGCTTATATTACATCACCCGGGGGATTGTTGGCTGTACGGGAGATGGCAAAGCTTTTGCCAGTGCCGAGGAGGTTCGATCGGCATATGATGCCGGCGTGGTCGACCTGCATGCGGAGATATCCGTTCGGATGGACGGCAAAGTCGTTGATACCACCGTGGGACGCATATTGTTGTGGGAGGTCATACCGGCGGACGCTATTTTGGAATTACGCCAGATGATGTTTGAGGATTATGATGAAGCCCAGGCCGTTTACGAAAAATTAAAGGGGGGTGCTGCCTTCAGTGAGATGGTGGCCAAGCACTCGTCAAATCCGGACAAAGAAAACCAGGGAATGATCGGTTTACTTGCGAAGGAAGAGTTTATCAATGTTTTTCAGCTTGACGAAGAGGATGCCGATAAAGTCTTTTTCCTGGAGGAAGGCAGCATCAGCGAAATTATGACAATCAATGATAAATATCACATTTATCAGGTTTTGAGCAAGAAATCCTCCATACCGTTCGACATTGTCAATAAGGTTATGGATAAAAAATCTCTGGGGGGCCTGGTTGATCACGTCTACCGAAATTTAGGTCCCAAGGCCACGGTAATCCTCTCTGATAGACTCAAAGATATCGGCTATAAATATTCCACCCAAGGCGGTCTCTCAATTTCAATCGATGCCATGATCACGCCGTCGGCCAAATGGAACATCATAAAAAGTGCCGAAAAGCAGGTGGAAGCAATCGGTAAGCAATACACCGAAGGTCTCATCACCCAGGGTGAGAAATATAACAAGGTCGTCGATATTTGGGCCAGAGCAACCGACGACATTGCCAACGAGATGATGGAGGCCATGAAACTTGCTCCGGTTGTGGATGAAAAAGGCAAGCCGGTCTTGGATCAAAAGGGCAAGCCGATAATCAGTGAAAGTTTCAATCCCATCTACATGATGGCAGACTCGGGTGCCAGGGGCAGTAAGGATCAGATGCGCCAGTTGGCCGGTATGCGTGGTCTTATGGCCAAGCCGTCCGGTGAAATCATCGAGACCCCCATTACTTCGAATTTTCGGGAAGGGCTTTCGGTGCTGCAGTATTTTATTTCAACCCACGGTGCCAGGAAAGGGCTTGCAGATACGGCCCTAAAAACAGCCAATTCCGGATATCTCACGCGTCGGTTGGCCGATGTCGCCCAGGATTGCGTTGTGATGGAACCCGATTGCGGTACCATGATGGGGGTTGAGGTCGGGCCGCTAATGGAGGGTGGCGAAGTCATCCAGCTTCTCAGCGAGCGAATTCTGGGGCGGGTTGCAGCCGAAGACATTCTCGATCCCTTCACCGATGAGGTGCTGGTCAAAGCCGCAGAGGATATCGACGAAGCTGTTGTCAAACGGATCGAGGGTGCCGGTCTATCCAGTGTTAAGATTCGGTCCGTACTGACCTGTCAGGCCAAATATGGCGTCTGCGCCAAATGTTATGGGCGGGATTTAGCCCACGGGCATACCGTTGAAATAGGACAGGCCGTTGGAATCTTAGCGGCTCAATCCATCGGGGAACCGGGGACGCAGCTAACCATGCGAACCTTTCATATCGGCGGCACCGCCAGCCGGCGGGTAGAACAAGCGGATATTCGTGCAAGGGTTGACGGCCAGATTAAGTTTGTTGATTTAAATATTGCGGAAAACTCGGAAAATCAACGTGTGGTAATGAACCGCCGGGGGGGTAAATTTACGATCATCAATGAAAAGGGGCGTGAGCTGGAGAGTTTTCCCCTTATTTATGGTGCCCACATTGCCGTCAAGGACGGACAGAAGGTCAAGGCCGGTGATCTACTTGCCTCTTGGGATCCCTTTACCACACCGATTCTTACCGAGATTGCCGGTACCGTAAAATTCGGTGATATTACACCGGGTAAAACCATGCAGGAGAAGGTGGATCCCGTGACGGGTAAATCAAGTCAGACCATCATCGAATCAAAAAGCGCGGAGGATCGGCCAAGGATTTCTATTAAAGACAAAGAGGGCAAAACCGTCAAACTGCCGGAATCGTCGGCCATGGCACGGTACATTTTACCGATTGATGCTATTTTGCTGGTTGAGGAAGGCGATAACGTCAAGGCCGGAGATGTGGTTGCCAAACTGCCGCGAGCCACCACGAAGACCAAGGACATCACCGGAGGCCTTCCCCGGGTGGCGGAGCTTTTTGAGGTGCGTAAACCCAAAGAGGTGGCTGTTTTAAGTGAAATCGATGGATTTGTTTCGATCTCCAAAAGCACCAAAAAAGGAAAACAGAAAATAACGGTTACCCCCATGGATGTCGGTGATAAGAAAGAATATCTGATTCCGCGGGGCAAGCATATCAACGTTTATGAAGGTGATTATATTCGTGCCGGGGAGCCACTGATCGGCGGATCGGCAGTTCCACAAGACATCCTGAACATCAAAGGTGAGGTCGCTTTGGCCCGATATCTCGTGGATGAAGTTCAGGAAGTTTATCGATTGCAGGGAGTTCGAATCAACGATAAACACATCGAGGTTATCGTTCGGCAAATGATGCGACGCGTTAAAATCACAGATGTAGGGGATACGGATTTTATCAACGAAGAGCAGGTTGACAGGGTGCGCTTTGAAGAGGTAAACCGCGCCGTAATCGAAAAGGGCGGCAAGCCCGCCATAGCCGAACCCCTCATTTTGGGTATTACCAAGGCCTCACTCAGCACGGACAGCTTTATTTCAGCGGCATCCTTTCAGGAAACTACAAAAGTACTGACAGATGCCAGCATTTCCGGTTCGGTGGATCATTTGAGAGGGCTCAAGGAAAATGTGATCATGGGCAGACTCATACCGGCCGGTACCGGACTTCCTTTGTATCATGCCGTGCAGGTGGAAAAGATATGATAAACGCCGATCAGTACCGTGTTATCGGCACGCGACAATATTTTATATAAAAAACTTGACAATTCAGCACTTCATGGATACAAGTGGCGTTTTTACCAATCCGGCAATTTTGAGAGGATGTTGAAATTTAAGGGGAACTTATGCCCACGATAAACCAACTCGTGAGAAAAGGCAGAAAACGGGTAAAAAAGAAGAAAACAACGCCGGCGCTCAAAAGAGCGCCTCAAAAAAGAGGGGTTTGCACGCGCGTGTATACCTCAACCCCTAAAAAACCAAATTCCGCTTTACGTAAAGTAGCGCGGGTACGGTTGACGACCGGAATAGAGGTCACCGCTTACATCCCCGGTATCGGGCACAACCTTCAGGAACATTCCGTTGTTCTGGTCAGGGGCGGTCGTGTTAAAGATCTACCGGGCGTCAGGTACCACATTGTTAGGGGCACATTAGACACGCTGGGGGTGGAGGATCGCAAACAGGGCCGCTCGAAGTATGGCGCAAAAAAGCCCAAGTAACTCTGGGAGCGGGGACGGCCCGTTTTACGGTCGGGCAAGACCAATTCTTCGTACCACAACCGAGTGTGCCCCATCTAAAAACGTTATCAATGGTGTAACCCATGCCGAGAAGAAAAGAAGTCACGGAACGAACCATAATACCGGATTCAAAATATAACAGCAGGTTGGTGGCAAAATTTATCCGATCCGTAATGCGCGATGGGAAAAAAAGCCTGGCTGAATCAATTTTGTATGACGCCTTTGATATTATTGAGGGAAAAGCCAAGGAACCGCCCCTTAAAATATTTGAACGGGCTGTTGAAAACACCAGACCCCTAATTGAGGTGAAGTCTCGGCGGGTCGGCGGTTCAACCTATCAGGTGCCGACCGAGATACGCCCGTCCCGCCGCACAGCCTTGGGGATCCGTTGGATTATTGAGTTTGCGCGCAAACGACCTGAAAAAGGCATGTCGAAAAAATTGGCATCAGAGCTCTTAGATGCTGCCAATAATCGAGGAGCCTCGATAAAGAAAAAAGAAGACACCCATAAAATGGCTGAGGCCAACAAGGCATTTGCACATTTTCGTTGGTAGCACATGCTGTTTGGTAAATGTGAAGCTCCCCACCCCAGAGGGCGGAGCTTCCCGGAAAGTGAACGATCTATTTTTGATAGCTTCCCAGCCCGCTCTGAAAGGGGCGGGGTAAAGGGAGGCAAACCGGTCAATTTAAAGGGAGGAAGTTGATATGTCGAAGCAGAAGTTTGAGCGTACGAAGCCGCATGTAAATGTAGGAACCATTGGTCACATTGATCATGGCAAGACGACGTTAACGGCGGCGATCACCAAGCATTTAGGCAAGAAGGGGATGGCGGATTTCATACCGTTTGATGAGATTGACAAGGCGCCGGAGGAAAAGGAGCGCGGGATTACGATAGCGACGGCGCATGTTGAGTATGAGACGGCCAATCGGCATTATGCGCATGTAGACTGTCCGGGTCATGCGGATTACATCAAGAACATGATCACGGGAGCGGCCCAGATGGATGGCGCCATATTGGTGGTCGGTGCCGATGATGGGCCGATGCCGCAGACGCGGGAGCACATTTTGTTGGCGCGTCAGGTTGGGGTTCCGCAGATTGTGGTATTTTTGAACAAGTGTGACATGGTGGATGATGAGGAGTTGATAGAGTTAGTTGAGTTAGAGTTGCGGGAGTTATTGGACAAGTATGAATTTCCGGGTGATGACACGCCGATCATACGGGGCAGTGCGTTAAAGGCCCTGGAGAGTGATGATTCTGAGGGAGAGGATGCCAAGTGTGTATTTGAGTTACTGGAGGCGATCGACACGTTCATACCGGAGCCCCAGCGGGATATCGACAAGCCGTTTTTGATGCCGATTGAGGATGTTTTCAGCATATCGGGCCGGGGCACGGTGGTAACGGGTCGTGTTGAGCGGGGTGTGATTCGAGTGGGGGACAATGTAGAGATTGTGGGTATTCGGCCGACGTTGAAGACGGTGTGCACGGGAGTTGAGATGTTTCGCAAGTTATTGGATGAGGGTCGTGCCGGGGACAACATTGGCATATTGTTACGGGGCACCAAGCGCGATGAGGTTGAGCGCGGTCAGGTGGTTGCGGTTCCGGGCACGATCACGCCGCACACCAAGTTTAAGGCGGAGGTGTACATCTTGAGCAAGGAGGAAGGGGGTCGTCACACGCCGTTTTTTAGTGGATACCGGCCGCA
>JASFTQ010000097.1:0-13744 GCA_050053515.1 Desulfobacterales bacterium
GAAGGTACCCTCTTTTTTTATTAGATCCAAGCCCTCGTTGAACACATTTAACAGTTCTTGATGCTTGGCAACTTTCTTCGAAAATCCGAAATATACTTTGTTCGTGCTAAGGGGCGGATTAACCACTAATATTTTATCAACAAATTGGGGATAATCTCTTTTAATGATGAAATTGATCACATCTCTAGGCCCCGCCATCAAATCAATCTTGTCAACCAATAATTTTCGAATATTTTGTCCATAATGCGTCACCTCTTCTTTATTCAAAAAATCAGCCGCATCAAATTCTTTTCCATGGGCGGCTCCTCGAAGCACGCCCATTTTATAGGGTTTCAGGTCCGTTAGTTGCTGATAGGTGATGTCTCTGCCTTCCTTCATAAACAAAACATCTTGGGCTTCTGTTATGGGTTGGGAGTAGGCCAAAAATTCTTCACGTTCCCGGGTATAATATACGCCGCATAAGATATCCTTATGCCCATTTTTAACATCATCGAGGGCCCTTGCCCAAGGCCGGAATTCGACGGTTACCGTATAGCCGAATTTATCGAACGCCTCGACCAGTACTTCCGGCAAAAATCCCTTGTCTATTAATCTAATCCCCATATAAGGCGGCCATTGCGTGGTTACGGCGGTAATTTGTTTTTCATTGGCCCAAAGTGGTGCTTCTATCAATCCCGGTAAAAGTGATATGTGGATAGTCAAAGCAATACACATGGCAAAGCAAATTTTTATTAATGGCTGCCACCTCATAATTCATACCCTCTTTTTGATTGTTACTAATTTTTTAAAATAGTTGAACCTCTCGTTGGGGCCCATACGAGAAACCCATCTTATATAGTGGTACCAATCAAACCTTTTCCTTCCGCCGATCTGGATCAACAATCAATGTTACTCCCTGCCCTAAAATGTGGGGCTTTGAGCCTAAATGTTTTAAGAGACCTGTAAAGGATAGTCGCCATATTGCCGGGCCGCACGGGACATGACCAGTACCTTTTTCGAATTGCTACCGGGATGAATGGCGTTGGAGGATGAAATAACATATCCCCACCGGGAGCAACCGTGCACAGGGTTTCACCGACCGCATCCGAATCGAGGTCTTCAATGACCTTGAAAAAAACAGCGAATAGATGATGGGTCTCTTCCGGCGTGTAGTCCATCATCTGTTTGAGCAGCGACAAATCATCACTGAAACATGTACCGATATTGATGATCCAAGCTTTGTTGAATTCGAGTTCCAAAATCGTCTTTTTGTCATATATAATGTGACGTTAGAACATTATATGTTATATATACACTAAGGAAATTCCATGTCAATCATTTTTTTAAAAAAAATAAATCTGGAAATCAAAATACCTGTATCGAGCCTATTCAATATCATTTTCTAAAAAACCTTGCGATATCCATATGAACTCTGCATTTTAAACCGACTTGTGCTCACTTAAACTCCCGGTTTTAACGCGGGTAAAATTTCATTCAGGTTTTTTATTATCAATGTCATACAACAATTGTGTTCTTGTCAGATTTTATCGTGGTTACTATGAGATACTGTGTGATTAAATCTTGGTCAATGTATAGCCCAGATGCTTGGAGACCTCGGACACCGATTGTCAAGATAAATTTTACGAAAGATGGAGACACGCGGGATATGGGCGGAATACCCGAACCTTGAAATGCTTCGATTTCGACCGGTCAGTTAGACTGAATCGATCATCTGAAAAAGCATATCTTCAGCACCTTTCAGGGCGCCTTCCAGTTTTTCCACTGCGGGGCCGCCTCCCTGGGCCTGCTGGGGTCGGCCACCGCCGCGTCCGTTGATGATCGCACAGGCCGTTTGCATTAACTTGCCCATATCAAATGGAAGCTCTTTGGAGCATTGAAAGAGAAGATGGGCCTTCCCTTCACTTTTTATCCCCAATAAGATGACCGTGTCGGGAGACTTTTCCGCTATCTTTTTTGCCAGCAGGTTTATTTCTTTTTGATGGCGACCGGTGAATATTTTTTTGATCAGACGAATATCTGCCTGCTTGGTGCCTTCGGAAAAGAGCCAAGAAGCTTCGTAATCCAGCAGTTTCTTGTTCAGATGATCACGCGCTGCCGTAAGTGCTTTCAAATCGTCTCTCAATCGAGTGATGCTTTGGGGAAGGTCGGCTTCGGCCGTGCTCATGGCTTTGGAAAGTTGTTTAAGAATCTTTGTTTTATCCCGATAATCAATTAACGCCCTGAAACCGCACAGGAAATGGATACGCGTGCCACCTTTGTAGTTTTCATGCCGGCTAATTTTTAGCATCCCGATTTCGCCGGTCTTTGAACAGTGGGTGCCCCCGCAGGCAGAATAATCAAAGTCTTTTATTTCTAAAATTCTGATGCGATCCTCGACGGTCGGCGGCTTGCGTATGGGAAAGCGATGGATCTCGCTTCGGCTGATGGTATGGGCGCTGATGAGGCGGTTTTCAAAAATAACCCCGTTGGCAAGTTGCTCGACACGGATGAGGGTCTCAGGGGTCAGTCCGGCTTGATCGATATCGATTGTTGAACTTCGCTCGCCAAGATGAAAGGAGATGGTATCGGCATCATGGGTTTTCAAAAATGCCTGGGACAGGATGTGCTGACCGGTGTGTTGCTGCATATGGTCAAAGCGTCTCTGCCAGTTAATCTCGCACTCGACCTGCGAGGTTTTCAGCGGCTTTTCAAGCACATGGGCGATTTGCCGGTTTTCGTCCTCCAATACATCGATGACCGCAACATCATTGATCGTGCCGGTGTCATGGGGCTGTCCGCCGGATGTCGGATAGAACACGGTTTGGTTGAGGATAACCCCCGGTTTCCCTTGAATCTCTGTGTGTTCGATAATTTCGGCAGAGCAGTTTTGCAGATATGGATCGTCCAGATATAGTTTTTTGGTCATGCGAACATTTTCCCTGGTGGTCAGATAAAAAAGATTTATCAAATTTATAACCCGATGCCCAGAATTTATTTTTACTTGTCGAACACCTATTAATTGACACGACCGTATAATTTTTCTATCTTGCGCGGTGGCAATACGGCATAGCTTGAGGTTCGGCGCGAGACTAAACTTAAAAGGGAGGACGATCGATGAGCGACCCCAACATATACTGGACCGGTGCGTCCGGAAGGAAATATGGATACTGGATCCATCCGATAGATGCAAAGTTTCGCAAGATAGCCGGCAACGTTATTTTTGCCCAACAGACTGAAACCGATGAGTGGGTTCCTGTTTATATCGGGGAGACCCGCAACTTTGACGAGGGGTTTGCGGACCCAAAGGTGGTGGCGTGTGCTAAAAAAAACGGTGCCACCCACGCCCATGTCCATTTCAGTTCCCCGGGTGATCCGGTGCGCCTTGCCGAGGTGGCTGATTTGGTAGCCCACTGGAAACCGGTATGCAACAGTTAAGACAGCTATTGGAGATCTGAGCCGTCTTTTTACATGTGCTGTCTTCGCTCAACTATCTCAAGTTTGAACGACGGTATCAAAAGGAAGCGTTTTAGATGTGGACGTACAGGGGTCAGCAAAGACCGGATTTCGCAGTGGTTCCGGGACCCGGTCAAGAATCGGTGTGGGACCACCCGAGACCCCCTAAACTGGTTCGGGATGGGCGTCTGGTCGAGGTCTATCACGATGATAAAATGGTTGCCTCGTCCAGCAGGGCCTATCGCGTGCTTGAAACCGCCAGCCCGCCATCTTTCTATATTCCACCGCAAGATGTCAATTGGAGGCTACTCGATTCTGTGCCGGGAAGCTCGATATAAACAGTGGAAAGCCCACATTCGATTGTTTACACTTTGGCCGCTGTGGCCGGTTTTAGGATCAAATCAGCAGGCTGGAAGGTGAAACAGTAAACCAACGGGCTGTTGCCCGAATATATTTGCTCAACAGCCCGTTCAGGTGTGGACTCTTAAAACCTTATACCGCTAATCGACGAGGTGTTCTTCAGTGTGTGCCGCAAAATCGGGTAACCGCTGTTCGAAGGATGCTTTCATCTTGCTGATGATATTTTTTTGGACCTGACGGACGCGCTCTCGGGAAATGCCGTAACTGTCGCCGATTTCTCTCAGCGTTTTCGGTTCGTCCGAAATAATACGTAAATCAAAAATATCCAGTTCCCGGGGTGTCATTTCTTTTCGGAATTCTGAAATCCCGCGGTTTACGATCGCATTGATTTCCTTGCGTGACACCAGATTTTCTACTGAATCTGCAGCGGTCATCAAGACCTCTATCATCTCGGTGTCAGAGTCGTCTTTCACCGGTGCATTCAAAGAAACGTCCCACTGATTTAGACGCTGATCCATCTCAACAATTTCTTTCTCGGAAACACCGAGCCTCTGGGAGAGAAGCTCAGGCTCCGGATCAAATCCTTTATCGAGCAGTCTTTGTTTTTCTTTTTTCAGCTTGAAAAACAGCTTTCGTTGCCCCTGGGTAGTGCCGATTTTCACCAGGCGCCAGTTATCCATGATGTATTTGAGAATGTAAGCCTTGATCCAAAAAGAGGCATAGTAGGAAAATTTCACATTTTTTTCAGGATCGAATTTCTTGACAGCCTGCATCAAGCCGATGTTTCCCTCCTGGATGAGATCCAAAAGGTTCTGCATCCAGACCCGTTGAAAGTCGACGGCGATTTTTACAACCAATCTTAAGTTTGCTGTTATCAATATGCTGGCAGCCTCTTCGTCACCGGTTTTCTGGAACTTCGTTGCCAAGTCTTTTTCTTGCTCTCTGGTGAGCAGCTTATACCTGCTCACCTCTGAAAGATAACTCTGGAGCGGATCGACATTAACTGTTTTATTGTGTCCAGGCTGACTGCGCGGCGTAAACTCATTTTTTTGGGTGTTCGTGAATCTAGCCCCTATATGTCTTTTAGCATTTCTGCCTTTTTTTCTGATGTTTTTGTTCATAAAGACCCCCTTAAGGCGCAAAGCAATCCACCGTAGTTACATTTATGGAATATGCGCCCCCCGCCGTGTCATAAGTATCATGACCCTTTTTATCAGTTGCGATTTGACGGTGCGATTTTAGTATTTTAAAGCATTCTGCATCAAAATGAGAATTTTACATCCCGCCGATGGCCGGTGCCAAACCGATTTGATCGCCATTCTTCAGAACCGTATCAAAATTTCCCTTTTTGGCGTTCACGAATATAATTTTTACGTTCTCTTTTGCGATTCCATTCATTTGAATCAAATCCTCGACAGTTTGGTCCTCGGAAAGTTTACCCTGTGAGCTGTCAGGGGAATCACATTCATATTTGTCGGATAATGTCGCAAAACATTTCAAATTAACTTTCATTTTTTCCTCCCGAATGTCTATAGCGGATGTCAAAATAATGTTCCGAAATAACGCAAAATGAAGAGGGTGCAAACAGGGGGTAAATTTTCGTAGTCAAGATGCAGAGTCACTGCCCCTTTGGCTGGCAAATGGCCACTTCCCATCAATTTACTGCCTGCCAGTCAACGTATGGTGGTCAACTCACAGACTCACCGTCGTTTGCTCATCCAGGCCGCAACACCCCTTTGTTGCTTAGCATCACCGGAGTAATCAGCTTGTCGACGAAAATTTACCCCCTGTTTGCACCGCAGGCAATCGGAACATCATTTTGCCAATCACTATATACCACCAATGTTATAATTCTTTGATCTTTTGTCTAGTATTACCATAAGCGTAAACGCTGAAGCTTCAAGGGCGGAACTTTAGGGGGGAATTGAGGGGTAAAAACCATTATAATGGAAAGGGATAAAGGGGGGGATCGATTTTCACATCCAGACGGGCTGTTGCCCCTAGAAAGCTGACCTATGTTACCCAGTTTGGCCGTTTCTCCATCCAGGCGCAGACAGTTTCTCTCATCCACCCCTCCAAACCTCTTGCCAAGTAGTACTTTGGAGAGAGAAGATTGTCATCGGCTTCAATCAACCCCTCTTTTATCGCTGTCCGGGCAAGCGGGGTATGGGGGTAGATTCGAATTCCGATGGTTATTTTCATGGCCTCCAAGTTTAGTGAATCAGCAAACGATAAGCTTTCCTTCACTGTTTCCTTTGTTTCACCCGGACCGCCGAACAATAAGAATCCCATCCTTCTGATACCGAATTTGCTGAGACTTTTTGAAATCCGACGAACATCAGCCGGACTGTATTTCTTGTTCATTTTAGCCAGAATCTTGCTGGAGCCGCTTTCAAAACCCAGGCTAACCTCTTTGCAACCGGCCCTTGCCAATTTTTCGACCAGCGCATCATCAACCCTCCACGGATATAGAATGCAGCGCCAGGTGATATTTAATTTTGCCGATATCAGCCGGTCGCAAAGTGTTTTGGCATATGAATTAGGAAGATTAAATGTATTATCCACAAAAAAGAAATGATCCAATCCCACTCCGGCATATCTGGATATGGCTGCGACGACCTTATTAGGATCACGCATTCGAATTATTTGTCCTTCAATCCTCGCTGTAGAACAATAACTACAGTTCAAGGGGCACCCACGTCTTGTTTGAAAAGGTATCCAGACCCCCCGGTCATTGAGTGTGGAAGGAGTCGAAAGATGAATGCCGGGAAGAGGTATTGGAAAGTCATTCAAACTCTTTATGCGTTCCGGCTCACTGCGAACATCCTGGTGGGGGTGATATAAACCGGGGATTTCCGACAGATCCTTGTTATCGCAAAGTTTCTCTAAAAGCTTTAAGAAGGCGCCTTCACCTTCACCCTGGATGCCAATATCTGCTTCCAGATAATCCAGCGAGTCCTGAGGAAAAATACTATAGCCTGCGCCTCCTAAAACAATAGTCGCATTGGAATATTTGCGGCAATTGATGATAACGTCTTTTACCCCCTCCAATAAAAATATCGGATTTTCCATATTCTGATCATCGATATTTCTGACCGAGATACCAATGATTTCCGGGTCAAACTCAATCATTGCTTTTTTGAGAGCCTTGTGTGTGTCCGTCTGCATCATTAAGTTGAGCATCTTTGTTTCATGCCCCGCGCGCTGAACAGTTGCAGCCACACAGGCTAATCCCAGTGGCAAAACGGGCATGTTGATTTGTTCCGTATTTGCAGATACCAAAAGCACTCTCATGAGTTCAAACTCTGTAATCCACTAAATCATAAAGCTTCCGCCCGTTACCGGAATATACTCACCGCTGAGATAGTCCGATAAGGAAGAAGCCAAAAATAGCACTGCACCGGCAATATCCTGCGGCATACCCAGCCGCCTGAGAGGGGTAATGGCAGCCACCTGCTCGTGCATTTCTTTGGGCTGCCCTGCGGTCGCATCCGTCAGGGTAAGGCCGGGGCCGACTACATTAACGCATATGCCGAATGGTCCCAACTCCGTGGCCATCACTTTGGCCATGCCATCCATTGCTGATTTTGCAGCCGCGTGCGCCGAAAATCCGTATCCGGGAAAACGGGATAAAGAACTGCTGACAAATATCAGTTTCCCCGATTTTCTTTTGATCATATCCGCCAACACAGCCTGCGAACAGTTGCAAAGGGCTTTCATTTCACCCATGATTTTTGCTTCTATCTCGTCCCAGGCAAGCTCTACAAAGGGCTTAATCGGAAAATGGATGTTGGCGTTGTTGACCAGAATATCGATCTTGCCGAATTTTTTAAGGGCTGAGTCCACCATCTGGTCCACTGCGCCACGATCTCTGACATCGGCTTGAAAAGTGATTCCCTTGCCACCAGCTGTATTTATCTCACCCAACAGTTTTTCTGCCTTGTCCCTGCTCTGGATATAATTGATGATGACGGATGCCCCGTGGTAGGCCAGTGCTCTTGCCGAGGCGGCGCCGATGCCTCTGCTGGCACCGGTAATCAAGGCTACCTTATCTTCGAGTCCGAGTTCCATGAAGATGACCTCCTTTGTCTAATGACTATGATCGGATAAGTAATTGAGGGGTCGGGGTGTTTTTTTCACGGCAAGATGATCGCACCGGCGCTTCTAAAGGGCAGAGGGCGATTGCCGCCGAGAAAGGCAAAACACGGCGTCGGTTCTTGTTGGCGTGAGCGTATTAAATGGCCGGCCGTAAAATGCAAGGCAGTTGCCGCTGTCAGGCGGGGCAGGCAACAACCCGGCATCTTGCCGTGAAAAAAACACCCCGACCCCTCAAATAATTATTGCAGTAAAAACCAATTGCTGTTCTCTATTTTGCGATTCGCTTCAGCACTGAAATCAAGCGATCAACCTCTTCTTCAGTGTTATAAAGGGACAAACCCACGCGGACAACCCCTCCTTTTTCTTCCAAGCCCAATTGTTTTACGGGTTCCAGTGCATAGCAATGTCCATCCCAGACATAAATGTTTTCCTGGGCCATCAGTTGCGCGATCTCTCTGGGGGTATGGCCTTTGACTCTAAATGCAACCGTAGGCACACGATGCTTAAATTTTGCCGTATCTGTAATGCCATAAATTTTTATGGCGGAAACTTCCTTAAGCCGGCTCATCAGCAAGGTGAACAGTTGCATTTCATAGGATTCGATGACCGCCATTGCGACCTTTAAATTCAAGCGCTGTCCTTCAAATGATGTGAACCGCGATGATAAACCATCAGCGTTTTTCTTTCCCATGGCGGCCAGAAGATTCAGGGCGGCCGTAGTTCCGGCCTGGCCCTCGAAATTCTGGGTACCGGTCTCGAATTTATCCGGTGGCAGTTTTCCACTGGGTCGCACCTTGCAGGCGTTCAACCGGTCCAGAAGATCATATTTTCCAAAAAGAACACCCAAATGAGGACCGAAAAATTTGTAGGCCGAACAGGCTAGGAAATCGCAATCGATTGCCTGCACGTCTACGGGTGCATGGGGCGCGTAGTGGACCGCATCAATGAAGACCGCAGCTCCCTTTTGATGGGCAGCCGCAATTATTGCGGACACATCGTTGACCGTTCCGAAAAGATTCGAGGCATACCCCAGCGCCACGATTTTGGTTTTTTGACCGAGACAGTTTTCAAAGGATGTCATGTCGAGGGTGCAATCCTCGTGATGGAAATCTATCCAGCGAACAACGGCACCGGTTTCTTGCAGGGCCAACCAGGGGGCGATATTGGCGTCGTGGTCGAGCCGGGTGACAATGATTTCATCTCCGGGCGATAACGTTTTAGCAAGAGCCCGAGAGAGGCTAAAGGTCAAGGTGGTCATGTTGGGACCGAAGATGATTTCTTTTTCGGAAGGTGCATTCAAAAAATCGGCCATTGCGTGCCTGGCCTTTGTCGTCGTTTCATCATTGCGCCGGGATGTGATAAAGGCGCCATGGGCGTTGGCGTTGCAATGTCGATAGTAATAGCCAACCGCATCGATTGTCTCTTGAGGGACCTGGGTTCCGCCGGGACCGTCGAAAAAAGCACCCCCACTTTCAAGGGCCGGAAAGTGCGAGCGAATTTCGGCTACATCGAATGTCATTTTTTTCACCTGCCTGCCTGACGCAATATTTTGACAATAGATTTCAATTGGAATTTTTTAGAGAGGTTCGACAAAAATCCGCATGGTTCCGCCACATACGTCCCCGCCTTTTGTGCCCAAATCATCCAAGAGTCTTACCTCCAGAAGTTCGGGTGTTTTTGTTGAGAGCAGACAGCGTAAAGCCGCACTTTTGACCTGGCTTTCGCCGCAACCCCCACCCACGGATCCGAACAGGGTTCCGTCGGCACAAATGATCATTTTGGCACCTACTTCGCGAGGCGTTGAGCCGACAGTTTCAACGATGGTGGCAAGGCAAACCGGCAGTTTCCGATTTTTCAACTCTCCAAGTTTTTGAAAAATTTTTTTATCCGTCATGAATCAATCCCTACAGCTTTTCGTAAGATACGTGCTTGCACCGCCCCCTTGCGACGCACGCACACGAGTTCGCAGATGATGGACAACGCAATTTCTTCAGGCGATTCGGCACCTATGGGCAGTCCGATGGGGGTGAAGACTTCACCCAGGCGGCTTTGAGAGAAACCATCCTTTGCCAGCTTTTCTAAGACAATGCGAACTCGCCGGCGGCTGCCAATCAGACCGACATATGCGGTTTTCTTTTTAAGAATCTCACCGAGGCAATCTAGATCGTGTTCGTGGCCGCGCGTAACGACAACGACGTAGGTTGCAGCCCCCAACGTCATATCCCGCAAAGCGCTGTCAAATTCTTCAACGATGACCTCACATCCCGCAAAACGGGATGGATGCGCAAAATCCTCCCGGTCGTCAAGCACTGTCACACGAAATCCGACGCTACGCGCAAATTGAGCCAGGGGTAAGGCAATGTGACCTGCGCCGCAAACGAGGAGTCTGGCTTCATCGGACAAAAGGTCAACAAAGACTTTGACACCGCCGCCTATTTCGAAGAGTCCCCGTTCATTTTTCCGGATGGCATTTTGAGCAAGATCTTGCAGACGGGTGTTCATTTGCTCCGGTCCAAGACTGCCTTCAATGGATCCATCCGGTAAAACAATTAATTTTCGGCCGACGGGTACATCCGGATCTGCGGATTCCACCACCGTGGCCAGGCAAAACGTTTCACCCCGTTGGATCAAATCAGTGACATATGCAATAGTGTCCACATTAACTCCAGGGATCCCAACCCGGACAAGTTGGAATTAACCAGGTTATCATCTTTCGAATTTCAATATTCGGATTTGAGCCTCCACTATATTCAATATACTATTTCATCAAAATCGGCAACCAGGGTCTGCCACTCACATCCCCGGGCTCGGCTTTACAAATTATGGACCGGTATTATCATATTGTTTCAGACACACTTATAAATGAATGCCATATGAACTATCTGAAATTACAGGCTTTCATATGGCTGATCGGTTGATATCCGTTATGCGAACTTTTGCAAATAGGTGATCTTATGAGTAATGTCAAAAAGTTAACAAACATAATCCCTGATCAGCAAGAGATGGCCGATCAAAAGTTGAAAATACCGGCGGAACTCCCGATACTGCCCCTGCGCAACATGGTCGCCTTTCCCTACTCGGTGGTGCCGCTGGCTGTTGGTGTTCCCCGCTCGGTCAAACTAATAGAAGATGCCATGCAGGCTGATCAATTTATCGGTCTTGTCAGTATGAAATATCCTGAGATTGAAGAGCCGCAGCCGGGTCAGGTTTACGAGGTTGGCACCGTGGCAAAAGTGGAGCGGGTGATGCGCTCACCGGATAATACTTTGCAAGTGATTGTTCAGGGTTTGGAGCGCATCAAAATCGATTACTGGACTGCCGACAAACCCTATCTGCGCGCTCGCATTACACTGGCACCGGATGTTGTCGAAAAAGACCTCGAGATGGAGGCGCTGCAGCGCAGCCTGCGTGACTTAGCCAAAGAGGTCGTCAAGCTATCACCGAACATGCCGGTGGAAGTTACTGATTTCCTCAATCAGATAAAAGATCCACTTTACCTGACCTATCTCGTGGCCGGTAATGCAGGCCTTGAAATCGCAAAGGGCCAGGAGGTTTTGGAGACGGACTCCGCAAAAGACAAATTGCGGGCTTTGATTAAATATCTTTCCCGTGAAAAAGAAGTTCTTTCCTTGGGTAAAAAGATCCAGTCGGAAGCGCGTGAAGAAATGGATAAAGCCCAGCGGGAATATTATTTGCGCCAGCAGCTGAAAGCCATCCAAAAAGAACTGGGCGAGGCAGACGAGGGTCAGTCTGAGATCAACGAATATTTCGAAAAACTTGAAAAAACCGAAATGCCTCAAGAAGCTAAAAAAGAAGCCGCTCGCGAGTTGAAACGCCTCAAGGCAATGTCACCCCATTCTGCAGAATATTCTGTTATCAAGACATATCTGGACTGGCTTTTCGATTTGCCCTGGCTCAAAGCCAGCGAGGATCAAACCGAAATTGATCGAGCCCGCTCCGTGCTGGATGAAGATCACCACGATCTGGAGGATGTCAAGGAAAGAATCATCGAGTATCTGGCGGTTCGCAAGCGGGTGAAGGAACGCGACATCAAACCCGAACCGGGAGAGGAAAAAACAGCAACTGAAGCCATGGGCGCAATTCTGTGTTTTGCCGGGCCTCCGGGGGTCGGGAAAACGAGCCTGGGCAAAAGCATCGCCCGTGCGTTGGGGCGAAAATTCACGCGGATGAGCCTAGGCGGCATGCGAGATGAAGCCGAAATTCGCGGTCATCGCCGAACTTACATCGGCGCGATGCCCGGCCGTATCATTCAGGCCATCAAGAGAGCCGGGACGCGTAATCCGGTTTTTATGCTGGACGAGGTAGACAAAATAGGTGTGGACTGGCGGGGTGATCCGAGCAGTGCGCTTTTGGAGGTTCTTGATCCTGCCCAGAACCATGCTTTCCGGGACTATTACCTGGATGTCGATTTCGATCTAAGCGATGTGATCTTTATCACGACCGCCAACCAGCTGGAAACCATTCCACCACCGCTGCGGGACCGTATGGAAGTTATTCAATTGGACGGTTACACGGAATATGAAAAAATTCAGATTGCCCAGGGGCATTTGGTGCCGCGGCAGCGCAAAGCGCATGGCTTGCAGGCTGAGGAAATCACGTTTACGGAAGACGCCTTGCGCAAAATCGTGCAGGATTACACCCGTGAAGCAGGCGTCCGAAATCTGGAGCGGCAGATCGGTGCGGTCTTCCGTAAAAGTGTCGTGAAGATTGCAAGTCAAAAATGGTCCCATGTGGTCGTTACACCGGAATTGGTGAGAGATTACCTCAAAAAAGAGAAGTTCGAGTCCGAAACATCCGAAAACATCGAAATCCCGGGAATTGCAACCGGTCTTGCGGTGACCACGGTCGGCGGCGACATTCTCTTCATCGAAGCAACCCGCATGAGCGGCAAAGGCAAGCTCACCCTTACCGGGCACCTGGGAGATGTGATGCGCGAAAGTGCCCAAATCGCGCACAGCTATGTACGCTCTAAAGCCGAGAAGCTGAAAGTCAATCCGGATGAGTTTGAAAAGACAGACGTCCATCTGCACGTACCCGCCGGAGCTGTTCCAAAAGACGGACCTTCTGCCGGAATTGCCATGGTGATGGCCGTGGCCAGTTTGTTCAGTGGCCAGCCGGTGCGCGGCGATGTGGGAATGACCGGGGAGGTGACCCTGCGCGGCCGGGTGCTGCCGGTCGGCGGAATAAAGATGAAAGTGCTGGCGGCCCATCGGGCCGGACTCACCACCGTTATTTTACCGAAACGCAATGAAAAGGATCTTGATGATCTGCCGGATGAAGTGCGCAATACCATGCTTTTCGTACTGGTCGACCATATTGATGATGCATTGCAGGTCGTTTTTTCTTCCGGTACGAATCACCCTGAAGTGGAAACCCTGGTAGAGGAGTAGAAATATTCGATCGGAATACTTTTTTGAGGATCAGTCTAGATCTCGAGTCGGGATAGTATTTCTTGCTCTTTTATTTTTACCGCATCCTCCAACTGACGGACCTCAGTTGAGACTTTTCTGATAAAACGGCTGTTTTTTATAGCGCTTAAATTGATTCTGACGTTCAACAAAGCCCCCAAAACCGCTGTCTTGGCAAGCATGGCGCCGACGGCACCGTCAGTTATGGCGTTTTTATTACCTTTTTTTACAACCACCCCGGCTGTTTCAATGACTTTGTAAGCATCCCGGGCAACGCCCAGCGGAACCAAAGCAGCCTGTTTCAGGCTGCTTTGAATCGCGTTGCTTCGCATTTTTTTTTCTTCTTCAGTTTTCTGCGGCAGTTTGAAGGCTGACATGACCTGATGGTATGCTGCAGCATCTTGATCAATGTCTACAATGAGTTT
>JASFTQ010000098.1:0-13702 GCA_050053515.1 Desulfobacterales bacterium
GGCCGGCACCATTTTGGATGATGTCGAACAACGGTATTTCATTAAAAAAGCCATCCATATCCTCGAGCAACGGGGGATGCAGATTGAATTAAAACCCCAGGCCGTTCTGGACCGGATTATTACCGCAAAACAACGATTGCTGGGTCCCCGGGACAACCTTGAAGCGATCGCCACCCAACCTGAAACCGAGGTCATTGCAGCGGTCTATCGGATCTATCAGAAACTTCTGTTCGATCTTAATCATTGCGATTATGAGGACTTGATCTACAATTGTGTCCTGCTGCTTGAAAACAATGAAAAGGTAGGCAAAAAATATCAGAATAGATTTCCCTATGTCCTAGTCGATGAATATCAGGACTTGAACCATGGGCAATATCGAATCGTCCGCGCGCTCTGTCCTCCGGGTAATAACGTATTTGTCATCGGTGACCCGGATCAGTCCATATATGGTTTCAGAGGCTCAGAATCGCGATATTTCAAACAGTTTCTCAAAGACTACCCGGATGCCGATATTATACGCTTGAATCAAAATTATCGATCGACCCAGACCATCATCGATGCCGCTTCTCAAGTCATTTCACTGCGAAAAAACAACCTCGCTGTCGAGTCGAAAGTCTATTCGCGCATCGATGGTTTCAAAACGCTGACGATCATTGAGGCCGCCTCCGAAAAAGCAGAGGCCGTATCCATCGGTAAATATATCGAAAAGATGATCGGCGGCATCGGATTTCATTCGATTGATTTCGATACCATCGACGGTGGGTATGAAAATACAAGCTGGGGTTTTTCAGATTTCGCTGTCCTTTATCGAACAAAGGACCAGGGAAATATTATCGCCGACGTTCTGCAAAAAGCCGGTATCCCGTGTCAGATGGCCAGCAGACAAGAAGCACTCTACAAAAAAGGCCTGGCCGAAATCATATCCGTTATCAAGGTGATTGAAGGCTGGGGGTCATATCCGGATTTTGAAAATTTGATTCGATGCGCCGTGAGCGACATCGGTGCAAAAACGGTGGCTGAATTTACCGCCTGGGGTCTTGGAAACGGATGGCGTTTATCCCGAGCGCTTAACAACGCTCAGCGCTTCCCCATTCGGGGTATGAAAGCAGCGGTCCAAAAAAAAATAAATGCACTGGCCGTTACGCTCAAAGAAATTGGAGGCCGGATACAGACGATGCGAACGGAAGAAAAACTGAGCCATATTTTGCAAACCCCCTTTTTAACCCTGGCGGAACAAAGTCGACAACATTTAAAAGCTGCCAATGAGGAGATTTTTGCTGTTTTGAGCAAGTTTAGTACCCGTCAATCCGAGAATCAAACCAAAATTGAATTGAGCTCGGATACAGATTATTACAACCCGCTGAGTGAAAAAGTTACCCTGCTGACCATGCATGCCGCTAAAGGGCTTGAATTTCCGGTTGTATTTATATCGGGTTGCGAAAATGGTTTCGTGCCTTTTCACGGCTTTGGGGGAACACCGGCGGATACCGACGAAGAACGGCGGCTTTTTTATGTTGCCATGACACGGGCCAAGGAGCGGCTATTTCTTTCTTATGCCCACAAGCGGGTCATTTATGGTAAAACCGTCACAAGAAAACTCTCTCCATTTGTGAAGGTCATCAAAAAACAATTGACACGGCACGAAACGCCGGTTGATTTCAACCCAAACGCCCAAATGCCGGTTCAGATGAAACTCTTTTACTGACAAACAGCTATTTTTCTTGAGTTTACAGAGATTATCCTGTATAATACCAGCGATTGTGATGAAATTGCCTCACAACATGTTATACCGACACCGCATCACCCTTGCCAGACAATCACCCCGCTAAAGGCTAAAATGCAACTAACCGTTGAGTATGTTTCGTCTTATGCCGGTGTTTACGTGTTGTAATAAAAATTATTTCAAAATCATTTTTTTCATACTGCTTTCCTTGATAACCGTATTGCCGGCTAAGGCCGACATATACATGTATGTAGACCGAAACGGCGTCATTCATTTTACCAATGTTCCCACGAATTCAGAGACCGACTATCGCATTTATATCAAGGAAAAACGCCGCGGCTCGGATTTAAGTGGGTACTATGAAAACGATTTTGATCCTTACATAGCTGAGGCCTCCAAGCGTCATGGGGTTTCTTTCCCATTGGTCAAAGCGATTATCAAGGCCGAGTCGGACTTCAACCCCCGGGCCATATCCCGCAAAGGGGCTCTTGGGCTCATGCAGATCATGCCCGAGAACCTAAAAATCCTTCGGATTCGTGATCCTTTCGATCCCCGGGAAAACATAATGGGGGGCACCCGCTATTTTAAAATGATGCTCGAGCGTTTTAAGGGCAAGCTGCCGCTTTCCCTGGCGGCATATAATGCAGGCCCAACGGCTGTTGATCGCTACCAAAGCATACCCCCCTTCAAAGAAACTGAAAATTACATCGAAAAGGTCATGATGTATTACTACTCATATAAGTACTGACCCCGCACGACATCCAACTCCTTTTCCCGATATCCCCGGTTCTCATATTGCAAATCTGACCCTCTTCTTCACAGGTGCTTTTGATTTTAAATTATGTATTGTAACACCAGTGCCGTGCGGCTGGTAAGATAAAGACTCAGATAGTTTTTGGCGCCGGAGGCGGCCGTTTCCTTGAGTGTGATGTGTTTCTGATCGGACACCAGCCGGTTGTGACCGCCGTATTGCGGCGCATCACTGTTGAGAATCGCTTGATACGTTCCCGGCGGGGCTTCAATGCGATAGTCCGGGTATGATTGATCAGGATGGAAATTAAAGGCAAACAGAAGGTTTGCTCTTTTGAAAGCAATTACTTTGTAGTCGGAATGCTCGCATAAAAGCTGCGGTTCTGGGCTGTCAAGCAGATGGAAATTTTTTGCCAGTGCGATCATATCCCGGTCGAACTGCGCCAGAAACTGGTATTTGAGATCGGCATCATCCACCAGATGCCATTGCCGGCGGGCATAATGGTAGGACCAATTGTTACCCGCACGGGGAAAATCGATCCATTCGGGATGCCCGAATTCATTGCCCATAAAGTTAAGGTAGCCATTGCCGGCGCTGGCCAGGGTAATCAAGCGGATCATTTTCTGTAAAGCCATGCCCCGGTCCACTTTGATATTCTCATCCTCGACACGCATATGATCGTACATATCAGATCCGATCAACCGGAAAATAAGCGACTGATCCCCCACCAGCGCCTGATCGTGAGATTCTGCGTAACTGATGGTTTTCTCCTCGTTTCGCCGATTGGTCAGTTCATGCCATAAATACCCCATGGGCCAGTTCTCATCCGACACTTCTTTAATCAATTTTATCCAGTAGTCCGGAATGCCCATGGCGAACCGATGGTCGAAACCATACCCCCCGGCAGCTGTCGAAGCCGCCAGACCCGGCATGCCACTGACATCTTCTGCGATCGTCAAGGCATCCGGCCGCACCTCGTGAATGACTTTGTTGGCCAGAGCCAGGTAGGCCAGCGCATCTTCATCAACACTTTCGTCGAAATAATCATCGTATGCTGTAAATGCTTTATTGATGCCGTGATGAAGATAGAGCATGCTGGTGATGCCGTCGAAACGAAAACCGTCCAGGCGATACTCGTCGAGCCAGAAGCGGCAATTGGAAAGAAGAAAATGCAATACCTGGTGTTTGCCATAGTCAAAGCAGCGGGAATCCCAGAGCTCGTGGCGGCCGCGGTGGCCATCGTGAAAGTATTGATACAACGTCCCGTCGAAGCGGCTCAATCCTTCGACTTCATTGGATACGGCATGGGAGTGAATAATGTCCATAATCACTGCCAGGCCGGCGCGGTGGGCCTCATCGATTAAACGTTTGAGTTCTTCCGGGGAGCCGAAACGGGATGACGCCGCAAAGAAATTGGAGATTTGATAGCCAAAAGAACCGTAATAGGGGTGTTCTTGGATGGCCATGATTTGCAAGATATTGTATCCGGCTGACACAACCCGGGGAAGCACATTGGTGACAAACTCCGCATAAGAGCCAACTTTACCCGTTTCCTGAGCCATGCCGATGTGGACTTCATAAATCAAAGGGGCCTCGGCCGGGCGCACAAAATCTTCGCATCGCCAACGATAAGGATTTGGGGGCATCCACACCTGGGCATTAAATATCAGGGTATCGCGGTCCTGAACGACGCGCCTGGCATAGGCGGGGATACGATCCCCTTCTCCGCCGGGCCAATGGATACGGAGTCGATAAAGATCTTGGTGTTTCAAAAGGTGCGCCGGCAGACAAACTTCCCACACCCCGTTTTCAAGTGGCGCCAGGGCAAACTCATCTTTCTCCTGCCAGCCGGTCGGGTCTCCAACAAGAAATATCCGGCTGGCATTCGGTGCCCATTCGCGAAAGACCCACTGACCCTTGCTAAAATGAAGACCAAAGTATTCGTGACCCGCGGCGAAGTCGGCCAGACTCATTTTACCCTGGGTGAGACGGTTTTCTGTCTCATGGATTTTGGCCAGGCGCCGTTGAATAATTTTCTCGTAGGGTGTTAAATAGGGATCGCTGTTAATCAAGCGCTGTGAAGCTTGTTGGACGATGTCCTTTACCAAAGGATCCGGTCGCTTATGAGGCATCATTCATTCCCGGTTCATTATTTGTCGTGACATTACTTTCGCAGGCAGGCTCGGTTGTCGCTCTAATCAAGGGACGCTGCAGCATCTTTTCATAAAGCGCGATATAGTGCTGCGCCGTATTGGCATGCGTGAACCTGGCGGCACTTTCTTTCATGATGCGTCTGATCTGTTTGACTTTGGTGTTTGGTGAACCGTTGTAAAAGGTCATGGCTTGTTCGATGGCCCACCATAAACCGTGGGCATCAAAATGCCTGAACAAAAAACCATTGCCTTCATCGCGGGGGACATCCAGGTGAACAATGGTGTCATGAATACCGCCGGTATCATGGGCGACCGGCAGTGCCCCATAGATGGGTGCAATCATCTGTGGCAATCCGCAGGGTTCGAAAAGCGACGGCATCAGGATAAAATCCGCCGCCGCGTAAGCCAGATGCTCCAGCTCTTCGCTGAAGTCATAGATGGCCACTCTCTTATGAAATCCGTGAAAATTCACAATATCTCGAAACACCATTTGATAATCCCCGTTGGCGACAAACACAACCTGAAGATTCTGACTCCAGTAACGGGAGATGACCCCATAAAAAATATCCGCCAGCAGCTGGCAGCCCTTTTGAACCGGATCGAGTCGTGACGGCCAGAAAAATATCGGTGCCCGGTCGTCCCGGATAAGCCCTAATTTTTTCTGCAGAAAGCGCTTGTTTTCTTTTTTACCGGAAACGCAATCCTTGGGACTGTAGTTACGCTTCAAGGCCTTGTCTGTTGCCGGATCAAAAGAGGGATCCGGTGCATTCAGAATTCCGGCGGCACATTCGGCCTGAACCTTGTTGGCCAGTTCCTGCCTTAAGGGACCGTACACAAAAGCATGGCGGCCGTCGACAATCTCGGATAGAAAAGTCGGGCTGACGACGTTGACGAAGTGGGCGGCAAAAACACCGCTGGTGAGCAGATCCACCGGGTTGCCCTCACGGGTGGCTTCGTAATTCGTTGCCATGTTAATAAAGTATAAATTCTGCCAAAAGGCGGCAGCATCGATCCCGCGGTCTTCAATAAAAGCCAGCGTGGTTTTTACTGTGTGAACATTATGAATCGTGAAAAGACAGGGAATCCCGATTTGTCGGGCCGTAGCCGGTATGAGCCCCGTCATCCAGTCATTGCAGTGGATCAGGTCCGGTTGTACATGGGGTATGATGTTATTGATGACCTCCCGCTGAAAGGCCAGCGAGAGTTTTATGTTTTCTTCACCGTAAAGCGAGTAAACCCGATTGATATAATAAAAAGCCCTGTCCTCGGCCAGATGGACGCGGTCACCGGGCATTTTGCGCTGAATTCTGTTGATTTCCTTTTTTAAAACAGGGGCCAGCCTGTCGCTGAAAATGGAACGATAATCCGGCAAGGCGACGTGGACATCAGCCCCCTGTTCGATCAGGGCGCTGATCAGGGCCGCAGACACATCAGCCAGTCCGCCGGCTTTGGCCGTAAAGAATGTGGCCAGACCGCCCATGCGGTCCGGCAGATAGGTCACTTCCGGGGTCACGATCAACACCCGGGGACCGCAAGTAGAGTTTGTCATAAGATAGGATCCTCAAAGAGATGCCGCGCTATGGGTTTCCCAATGAAACCGTCATGGATAATTCAGGGGCCATGTCATGGATGTTATTAAGCCCATGTGAGCAACCCCGGTGTAGATTTTGTCCGTATGTCGCCGCACGGCGAGACCCGCACCGTGAAACCGAATCTTCCCGAACTCTTGCACGTTAGCGAACACCCGTACAGGTAATGTCCGTTACCCCGGTCTTCCTGAACGGACATCGGCGCTTGATTGCTGGAAGCCAGCTCTTCCAAGGACTTCAGATGTCCATAGTAGAGTTCAACCTCGACTTCATCCGGCCGGAGTTCACCCAGCACGATCTCCGATGATACCTGGAAGGTATCGCCTACCCGATAGGGGCCTGAATTTTGGCTTTCGGGCGATTTGATTTTTATATTCTTCCAGTAGGAGCGTAGTCGCTTGATTTGAGCGGCCAGGTTTTTCGCCTCTTCGGCCCGGTTGACGAGCAAGGAATCGAAACGCTTGGCGGCCGAATTGTAGTAGCGGTTCTCATAGTCGGCCACCATACGGAGGCTGCAAAACATTTCCATAGACATTTTTATCGAGGCCTTCATTTTTTCAATCCAGCAGTATGGCAAATCCCCATTTTTTCGATCGTAAAAACAGGGGATGACTTCGTTTTCCAAGATGTTATAGAGTGCCTGACTTTCTACGGCATCCTGGTAGACGATATCTTCGTATTCTTCGCCGTTTCCGATACGCCATCCCCTCTCGTCACTATAGCCCTCACACCACCAGCCGTCGAGAATACTCACGTTGAGCAAACCATTGATGGCGGCCTTCATGCCGGATGTGCCGCAGGCCTCCAGGGGCCGCCGCGGGGTGTTGAGCCACACGTCGGCACCCTGCAGCAGATGACGGGCCAGGTGCATGTCATAGTCTTCGAGAAAAATGATTTTGTCGCGCACCTCCGGTTTGCTGGCAAACTGAAAGAGTTTTTTAATGAGCTCCTTGCCTTCGTTGTCTTTTGGGTGCGCCTTGCCGGCGAAGATAAATTGAACGGGATGTTTCTCGGAATTTACGATGGACGCGAAACGTTCGGGATCTTGCAAAACCAGATAGGCACGCTTATAGGTTGCAAAGCGCCGGGCAAAAGCGATGGTCAGCGTGTCGGGATCCAATGCCGACTCGACGGCTTCGATGACATTCCTGGGAGCATTGCGGCGGGTATATTGCTTGACCAATTGTTCCCGGCAGGTCCTTACCAGACGGGAACGATTCATTTCGTGGGCCCGCCAAAGCTCTTCGTCATAGATATCATCAATGCGCTTGATGTTTTCGGGTTTGCGGGAACTCATATACCAGTCGGGTCCTAAATAGCGATCAAAGAGGTAGGCAAATTCTTGAGAAATAAAAGAAGAAATATGCATCCCGTTGGTTATATGCGATATGGGGACTTCGTCTACAGCGCGCTCGGGCCAAACATGCGACCACATCCGCCGCGCCACCGATCCGTGAAGACGGCTGACACCATTGCAATAGGCTGCCATGTGGAGACCCAGAATGAACATGGACAAGGGGGTTTCCGAATCGGATCCGAGTGGCTGTCCCCAGGATAATATTTCTTTATGGCTCGTACCGATTTGCTGTTCTAAGGGGATGAGGTAGGGCCTCACGATTTCTGCCGGAAATTCGTCGTGTCCTGCAGCCACCGGGGTATGGGTGGTAAAGACCGTCGTCCGGGGGATGATTTCGAGAGCGGTTTTAAGATCAACCGCATGGTTGGCAATTGTTTGGGCCAGCCGCTCCAGCGTGGAAAAGGCGCAATGCCCCTCGTTCATATGAAGCACTTTAACCTGGATGCCCATGGCCATCAGGGCCCGCATACCGCCGATCCCTAAAAGTATTTCCTGGGCCAGGCGCATTTTGGGGTCGCCGGCATAAAGCCTTGAGGTGATGTCACGATAGTTCGGCGGGTTATCCAATATATTGGTGTCCAGCAAATAAAGCGGTACACGGCCGATCATAATTTTCCAGACAACCGCATGAATCGGCCCGTCCGGCCCGGTCACAGAAATTGCCAGATCGTTTCCGGTCGCATCCTTTAGCTGCTCAACCGGCAAATCGTAAATATCGATTTCCGGATAAACTTCCTGCTGCCAGCCGTCAGGATTGAGATACTGGCGAAAATATCCCCGATGGTACATCAACCCCACACCGGTCAACGGCAACCCCATATTGGAAGCAGCTTTTAAATGATCTCCGGCCAAGATGCCGAGGCCGCCGGCAAACAACGGCAGGCTCTCATGAATGCCGAACTCCATGGAAAAATACGCGATGGTTTCCGGGGATTGGAAGTCTGAAGCGCTTTGATTCACCGGATCGAGAACGCGACGTTGAAACTGATCTTTGATTCGTTTCAGATGTGCCAGATAGCCGTCATCCTCAGCCAGTTTTTCAAAACGGCTTTGGGGAATTTTTGACAGAAATGCTATGGGATTGCGTCCGGATTCCTTCCACAGCGGGGGATCAATCCGGCGAAAAAGTTCGATGGCGTCTTTATTCCAGCACCACCACAGGTTGCGGGCAAGAACTTCGAGAAAAGAGAGGCTGCCGGGTATACTTGGATAGACCTGATATGTTCGAAAATTTTTCATGCGGTTAAAGCCCTTGGTTAAAGATTTCACCATCTGACATCCTTGCCGTTAAATCAATTATATGATGGGTCGGGGTGTTTTTTTCACGGCAAGATGCCGGGTTGTTGCCTGCCAAACCCGACAGCGGCAACTGCCCTGCATTTTACTGCCGGCTATTTAAAAGATTCACTCCAACAAGAACCAGCGCCGTGTTTTGCCTTTCTCGGCGGCAATAGCCCTCTGCCCGTTGGAAGCACCGGGGCGATCAGCTTGTCGTGAAAAAAACACCCCGACCCCTGAATTATATACATGCCGCTGTTTTGCATATAGCTGGAAAGATATCGATAAAAGGAGGAATAATCAAGATACAACCTGTGAAAACCTGCTGTTTTTTTCCGGCAGCAAAACGTTACTCAGCGACGGACTGCCCCCCAAATCCCTTTTGGCTTTGTTTCGGCGGGTTAGATTCCAACTTCAGCCATACCCGCAACAATTCACTGGCACCCCAAGCCTGGGCGTCACAACCGCGCATGGTGTGGGGGAAGTCGCCGTCCATAATCTCCGGAATGTGGCCCACACAGCCCTGTTCCAGTAAGCGGGTGCCGCTTGAAAGCCATGACAAAGCTGTTTTTTTACTCTGCTCACCGTAAACGATGGCCCAGGCTTCGCAAAAAGAGGGAAACAGCCAGGTCCAGGCAGTGCCATTGTGATAGGCCGGCTTGCGCTGGGTATCCTCATCACCGGCATATATGCCCTGGTAAGGATGATGCGGGTCGTTGAGAAGCTTCCCGTGGTGGAAAATCTCAAGGGGTTGGCGCAACGGTCTGTTGGACAGGCTGCGTAATGCCCCCGGTATCAAAAGCTCTTCGCACGCCGTAAGAATTTGACGACAGAAAGATTCCTGGTTGACGGCTCCCAGCGTTATCGCTGTGAGTTGATTGGGTCTCAGCGTATCATCGGGCACCGCCTGTTGGGCCGCAAGTCCCGGCGGTGCATGGAGACAATCTGACAGGAATTTGAATTCATGAAGCCAGTAGTACTTTATAACGGAATCCCGGACGCGGGTGGCCAGATTGTCCCAGTTTCTTTTGTTTTCGGACGCATCCAGATGGGACAAAAATCGTAGCGCAGCATACCAAAGGGCTTGTATTTCAATAGGGTATCCCTGCCGCGGAGATCCCGCCGGATGATTCGTATCCATCCAGGAAAAGTGGGCCGGACTGAAAACCAGGCCCGATTCCGGATCCATCCGTATTCCGTTGCCGGTGCCGCTCATATACGACGCGGCGATGGATAACAGAATCTGGCGCACCGGTCGTCCGCCGCATTCTTCCTTTAAAAACGCGTCCGATCCTTCCATCTGCACCAGATCGGCACAGGCCAGCATAAACCAAAGGGGTGCGTCCGATGTGTCCCGGTTTGCGGCCTGATCACCCTGGATCATGTTCGGAAGGGTGCCCTGTTCTTCGTAATGTCCGAACTGAATTAATATGTCCCGGGCCGCCTTTGTTTTTTGGGCAGCGATCAATCCTCGCACGAAAATCAAGGCGTCACGTCCCCAATCAAGAAACCAGGGATATCCGGCAATGACGGTTTTCAACTGCCCCCGCTTGACGACATACTGCTCCAGAGATTGTTCGAGGACCTCCAGGGGTTTTTGCTGAATCGTATCACCGGCGACAAAGACAAAAGGGGGATGGTCTGAAAAAAGATCGCTGCGCGCGCTGGGGTTATCCACATCCGCAACTTCAGCCGATAATACCACCGTTTGGTTGCCTGCTAAAAATGTGTAAAAGTAGCCGGGGCTGAATAAATCCGAATCCGGATCCAGTCCGCGTTCCGCATCCAGGGATCGGTTAACCATATAGTGCCACTCGGGCTCCCCGACATAGCTTCCCCTTGAAATCCTTAATTGGAGGGAATGCATCGCATCCGGTGTAAAAGAAAAGCCATTGGCGCCAGTTGTCACCGAATCCGGCCAGCCATGCTCCGGGCCCGAATAAGCTTTGGTTGTTTCATGAAAATTGCGGCTTTCAATATCCGGTCGCAGGATGAGCTTCACCGGCTTGATATCGGCCAACATGTCGCTATCCGGACCGGCAGGATGGCGAAAAAAGCTTATGCGAACGGCATTCCGTCCGGCGATCATCTGCAGGCCCAGCGAAATGACAACGTGTTGACCCTGCCCGGTAGGCACGTCATAGCACCAGACGCCATTTGAACGGTCACCCAGTCTGAAGGCATCCAGACAATCGGTGTTGATCTCCTGGGAGTAATCTTGAAACACCAGCCAGGCGCGGCAACGGGCAAACATGATCCATCGATCTTCGGGAAACACAGGGCTCAAATTGGCTGCCAGCAGACCATCGTAGCGGCTGGTCAGTTTGCCAGAGGCTAGCGGAATCCTCAGCATTCCCCCCCGGCCGTTGGTTCCGAGAAAAAGCAGATATTTTTGCCGCAAATCGGACCGTCCAAATACGGTTTTGACCCTGACGGTTTCAGGCGGGGGCAGCGCCAAAAGAGGTGCTTCAATGCGCCGGCATCCGTCCGGGGCATATAGCGTAATGTGAAGCCAACAGGTTTGCCCGGTATCAGGCATCCGCCCGGGAGAAAATAGCGCAAAAAAATTTCCATTTTGATCCGGCAGGCTATCCTCGCTGCCGACGACGCGATTGTTGCTCACCAGTCGGGCGCGGAAGCTGCTGTCTGCCCGGACGAGTAAAAAATGGTCGGGTGGTATCATTACTTCCCGTTTCTGATCGCGCGACCACAACCAGGTGATAACCCGCGGTTCCCGGCTGCATGGATTCAAAGCGGCGCAAAAATCCCGGGGATCTTCCTGCAGTTGCCGGGAGGCCGCAACCACCTCAAAATCTTTGAGATCACCGGCGCTCTTATAGTGCATGTAAACTTCCAGCACCTTGGCCCTCAGGCGCTGGTGTTTGATGCGTTCAGGCAGCAAATTCTTTTGATCGTGCGGCCCCTGAAAAAACGACAGATCATTCACATCCGCGGTTAGACAAAGCACCTGGCCGGGTTCCAAAGCATATGTACCGCGACCGTTGGACGCGCTCACGGTCACCGTTGTTTGGCTGAGCAGATCGATAAAATCCAGGCCCAGGTTACCGATCACCCCGATATCCCAGGAGGCTTGGGTTGTATTTTCAACGTCCAGGTTCACCAGAATGAGAACTTTTTTTCCTGAATCCGGATGGTGTCGCAGCAGGACAAGGTAGTTTCCCTCATCCTGTTGGATCATTTTCATCTCCGTTTGGTCCTGAAAGGCGGGATGGGTCATAAGCAGTTGGTTTAAGCGGCGGATTGCACTCACCTGGTTGGACGCCGCTCCCCAGTTGAGGCTTGGGGCATCGTGAACGTTGATTTTCTGGGTGGCAAACCATTCGACACCGTTGGCAAAACCAAAAGTGCCGTGGTGCGAAAAAAGAGCACACAGGGCCGTGCGCATCCGGGCGTAAGTCTTCGATCGGGCGGCCAAGCGGGGGTTGTCATGGGTTTCTGCGAAATGAACCGTAAGGCCATCGCGCTTTGAGATGTCGATGGTCTCGGGCAGGTAATTTTCTATCTGCCGGCGGTCATAATTCTGGAACAATTCCGAATAGGCCCAGTTGAGATTGGCCGTGTTCAAGAGTTCACGGGTTACCGAAATTTTTCCCCCCAGACCTTCCAGTAAAAAAATGGTATCCGGATACTGCTCCCGGACCTTGGCGGTAATGTACTTCCAGGCCGGGGCAGGGACCATGTAGCCGGCATCACAGCGAAATCCGTCGACACCGCGACGACACCACTTCAAAAACACATCCGCCATATACCGCCACAGATCTTTATGGGTATAATCCAATTTTGTGAGATCTTCCCAGCGCATGCCCCATGCCTCGGGGACCGCGATGCGGCCTTCCGGATCCCGGGCAAGCCATTGCGGGTGCGTTTCGTGCAGGCTGGCGGCCCAACCGGTGTGGTTGATGGCGATGTCGATTAAAATCTTGGCGTTACGCTGATGCACGGCATCCACCAACTCGACAAACTGTTCCAACGGTGTGGCGTGTGCATCGAATTTTGCCAGGGCCGGATCAACGTCGGTAAAGCTCAGGGCGGCATAAGGACTGCCGAATCTTCCCATACGGCCATAGGTGGTCGGTGTGGGGTGAATCGGTAAAAGCAGCAAAATTCTGCAACCGAGTTCGCCCAGGATAAAATCAAGCGCCGCGATCAGATCGCGAAAAGTCCCGGATGGCGGAATTACCGCATAACCGGCGTTATCGAGCGCGCCGATCTGGGATGCTTTCAATGGCAAGGGGAGCTCAACCGACTTGTTGGGACCGAACTGTCGCACAAAAGCGTTGTAGATGATGTTTGCGCAACAGGTATCTGCCGGCTCGACATTCAAAACAGCGTTGCCGCCCTCGGGCCAGATGGGATCGGTTTGGCCCTCGTTTAAAAAGAAACCTTTGGCTTCATAATGCCCCACTTCGCATAGGGGAAGTTTCACCGTAAACGCACGGTCATTTTCTCTGACCATGGGAATGTCAAACCAGTCCCCTCCCAGAGGAGTTTCGTCATATTGAACCTGTCGGATGATCTCTTTGCGGGTAATTCGGCCATGACCGATGTTGGTACGCAGCCATGCCTTGCCCGCCAGGGGATGGTCCAGGGACAAGCGAAATACCTGGGTATCCCCGCAAAATTTAAGCAAGCGAGATCCTGGTGCAGGATTCTGTGTAATCTGAATTGAGCGAGCCATTGAATGGTTTGCTTCACCGCAAGCCCCGCCTATAAGGCGGGATTGGGGGAAGCTGTCTGAAACAGAGATCTAAAACGATTATAGTGATTGTCAAAACAACATTCCGATTGCCCGAGGCGCAGGCAGGGGGTAAATTTTTTCGACAAGCTGAT
>JASFTQ010000099.1:0-13626 GCA_050053515.1 Desulfobacterales bacterium
TTTTACGCTGAAAAGGATATGGAACGTTGGGGATTGAGCAGGGCCCAATTTGACAAAATTGCCAATGAACATACCGAATTAAGGTATTTTCTAACCGAACTTCTTTCCGAAAAACTTTCGTCACGGGGGACTACCACGGAAAAAAGAATCGGAAAATATATTGTTACTGATCTCATCGGATACGGTTCGAACAGTATTGTTCTCAAAGGCAGGCATGCTGATCTGAACATGCCGGTCGCTGTCAAGATAATACGGCATGATTGGGCGATGGATCCCCACTTTATGAAAAATTATCAAGAAGCAGCCGCCCAAATAGCCCATCTGAACCATCAAAACATTGTCAAAGTATTTGACTTTGAAAAACGATTTAGGACGTTAATTATTACAACAGAACTGTTGGAAGGTGAAACCGTGGCCTCGCAGCTGGAAAGATGGAAAACCATTCCAGTCCCACAGGCAACGGTATTCCTGACCCATATCTGTGCCGGCCTGGTTTATGCCCATCAACATAATATTATCCATGGATTTCTTAAACCATCGAATCTTTTTGTGAGTCAGAACGGTGATTTGAAAATACTCGACTTCGGAATCGGCTACCCGAAGGAGATCAGGATTTCGGATCTGTCAGGTGCAGTTGCCTATATGTCCCCGGAGCAAATCGAAGGGCGTGCGGCGGATGATCGCAGCGACATATATTCCTTGGGCATCACCGCCTATGAAATGATAACCGGCAAAACCCCCTTTGCCGACGACACGACCCAGGCCCCGGCGGATGCATGCTCGAAACGCCAGGTTCCGGATCCGGCCGAACACGTGCAAGGTTTGCCTGAAATTTTAAGACGGTTTATACTTAAGGCCTGTGCTAAGGAGCCGGAAAAAAGATATCAAAGTGCAACCACAGCCCATAACGACCTCATGGTGCTGGCCAAAGCCCTGCGGCTGGAATCCGAAATTCATTCCATCGACAGCCGAAAAATGACGTCTTTGTTTTTATTTTATAAAGAAGAGCACCGACTCGCGCTAAAGCGGCTGTTGGAAGAATTTAGTTCCAAAACCAAGGAGTTGGGAATCAATTTAAAGGCATCGGATATTACAGACCTATAACATCAGATACGGCAATTAATACGCTGCCAAGTATACTCTGTTTAATTCATATGCCTCCTGCAGGACAGGTTGAGAATTAACCTGTTTTGTTGATATTGGTGCCGACAGCAACACAGGCATCCACTACAATGGCTGTTTGCCGCCCCGATTGGCGGACTTGCTTTAGATTCTTAATGGCTTCATCGTAAGTCAGGAAGCGCTTTTCATACACCCAGCCATCCATGTCGATTATTTTGAACATCTCGCTGTCTGTCGTGCTCTTGAGGCAGTCAATTTCTTTTTTATAGTTATCAAGAATGATTTCGGCCTCCGGGATGCTGGTTGCATAGTCAGTTTGATATGGCGCGGTAATTGAGCGCAAGGATTGCATTATGGACATTCCGGCATCCGAATCGAGGACAACCCGGACTGTTTTTCCCACACCCAAGCCCCACATTCTGTTTTGCTTTTTTGCGAATAAATCTCTGGCTTCCTCAGTGATGGGAATACAGTGCCGCATATCGGTCAAGCACGTAAAATTAGGTTGCAGGGTTAAACATAATTTTTCAACCTCCTTCAATGCTTTGCTCAATTCTTTTCTGCTGGGGTCCACAAGCGTAAAATAG
Organism: Desulfobacterales bacterium; assembly: GCA_050053515.1. Classification (GTDB taxonomy): domain Bacteria; phylum Desulfobacterota; class Desulfobacteria; order Desulfobacterales. The sequence continues at coordinate 1,710 of JASFTQ010000099.1, forward strand.
AGACGATTTTTTTTAAAATCCGTGCGTACCTGATACATGTCAGTTGATTCGTGCTATGCTTTGGGATTTACACTGTCCATACTATAATTCCCGGTTCGTTTATCGGTCGTCGCAAAAATTGCCCCGCCCCCTGATGTCAGCGGAGCTTCACAGCCATCAGGAATGATATATATTTTTGAGATAGCTTCTTATTTATCAATCATTCTAAATACTTCGAATGGGAATGGTTATTGGGATAGCAACGGGTTATCGTGATAAGAGGGATAATGCAAAATTGCTCGTTATTTTTAGAGCACTGCTGTTTGCATGTCAAACGAAAAAAAGTGCTAGATTGAAAATGCCACCGTCATCTTTTTACGGACTCGTGCCCGAAGATGTATTGGCAAGATCTGGAACGGTTTAATGATCACTCAAATATAATTGGGTATCAACCCGTTTTAGCTTGACAGCGTAGCACCTTTTTAATAAAAGCTACTGTTTTGTTAAGAGAAGCAATCTCAAATCTGTTCATTCAACAATTTTCCCTGGGGGTGTTACCATGTCTAAAAAATGGGTTTATCTTTTCAACGAAGTAAATTTAGCTGAAGAATATGTCGGTGGCGAATGGGAGGCGGTGAGAGGGCTTCTCGGCGGCAAAGGTGCTAATCTGGCAGAAATGTCGCGATTGGATGTGCCTGTTCCTCCGGGCTTTACCGTAACGACGGAAGCATGCATTGCCTACCTTGACGAAGGGGGTAAATTTCCGGAAGGAATGTGGCAGCAGGAACTGGAGGCCCTTAAAGCCGTAGAAACGGCAACCGGCAAAAAACTCGGAGATGCTCAAAACCCGCTACTGGTTTCATGTCGTTCCGGTGGCAAGTTTTCGATGCCCGGAATGATGGACACGGTACTCAACATCGGTTTAAACGATGAGACGGCCAAGGGTATGATCGCCCTCACGGGGGACGAACGGTTTGTGTGGGACGCATACCGCCGCCTGGTTCAAATGTTTGGCAGTGTCGTTATGGGAATGCCGGATGAAGTCTTCGAAGAGGTGATCACGGCAGCCCGCGAGAAATCCAAGGCCCAAACCGATGCGGAATTGTCGGCGGCGGACTGGAAGGCGGTGACCAACAAGTTCAAAAAAATTTATAGGCAGCACACCGGACACGATTTTCCGACTGACCCGGTAGAACAACTGAGACAGGCAACAGAAGCCGTTTTCAAAAGCTGGAACGGCAAGCGGGCCATTGACTATCGTAATGCAGCCGGTATATCGCATGACCTGGGTACCGCCGTTAACATTCAAACCATGGTTTTCGGTAATATGGGAAGTGATAGCGCCACCGGTGTAGCCATGACGCGCAATGCTTCCACCGGCGAGAACAAGATTGAGGGGGACTATTTGATGAATGCCCAAGGTGAAGATGTGGTTGCCGGAATTCGCCTCACCGAGGATATTGAGACGCTGAAAAATGAGCTGCCGGAAGCGTATGACGAATTCGAACAGATATGCCGGAAACTTGAAAAACATTATCGAGAGATGCAGGATGTCGAGTTTACGGTTGAAAAAAGCAAGCTTTGGATGCTGCAGACCCGTGACGGAAAACGAACCGCCCAAGCAGCGGTTCGTATTGCGGTTGATATGGCGGAGGAAGGTCTCATCAGTCGCGAAGAAGCGGTTTTGCGCGTAACCCCCGGGCAAATTGATTTCTTCCTGCACCCCCAGTTTGATCCGAAGGCTACCAAAGAAGCGAAAGAAATCGGAAACCTTCTCGCAACGGGTCTCAATGTGTCACCGGGGGCTGCGTGCGGGGTGGTGGCTTTTGATGCCGATTTGGCCGAAACCTGGGCAAAAAAAGACGGCAAACAGGTTATCATGGTGCGACCCGAGACCAAGCCGGATGACGTCCACGGCATGTTGGCCGCCGAAGGGATCCTTACCAGTCGCGGCGGCCGGACAAGCCATGCTGCTTTGGTGGCTCGTCAGTTTGGTAAACCGGCGGTGGTGGGTGTGTCTAAGCTCAATATTGCAATCGACAAACGACAGATGCATGTCGATGACATCACCATCAGCGAGGGGGACTGGGTCTCGATTGACGGTACTGCCGGTGAGGTATATAAGGGCCAACTTGCAACCATCGTACCCGACATCAAGGATCCGTGGCTGTTGAAACTGCTTTCCTGGGCGGATGACTTCCGTCGACTCGGTGTTTGGGCCAACGCCGATTATCCGCGCGATGCGCAACGGGCACGTGATTACGGGGCTGAAGGAATCGGACTTTGCCGCACCGAGCATATGTTTTTCGAGGCGAGCCGGCTGCCGCATGTCCAAAAGATGATCATGTCCGATCTGCCCGAAGAACAAGATGAAGCGCTTGAGGCGCTGCTGCCCTTCCAACGGGAAGACTTCGCCGGTCTTTTCAGAGTCATGGACGGCTTGCCGGTTATTATTCGTCTGATTGATCCGCCGCTGCACGAATTTTTGCCCAATATTATCGACTTGACGCAAGAAATTGCCGATTTAAACGTCCGCCGGCAAAGCGCCGCAACACCTTCCGAAAGTGAGGATATATCGTCACAGATCAATGAAAAGAAACGCATTCTCAAGCGGGTGGAAAGCCTGCGGGAAGAAAACCCGATGCTGGGTTTGCGGGGCGTCCGCCTGGGTATTCAAATGCCGGGATTAACCACCATGCAGGTGCGGGCGATATTTGAAGCCGCTTGTCAAGTCGCCAAAGAGGACGTCAAGGTGCATCCTGAAGTGATGATCCCGTTAACCAGCCATGTGAACGAGCTGAAGGTGCAACGGGGTATTCTGGAGAGGGAGGCCAAAAAGGTCATGGAAGAACAAGGCATTGAAATCGACTATAAATTCGGCACCATGATTGAGATTCCGCGTGCCGCCCTGACCGCCGATCAAATCGCCGAATATGCCGCCTTTATCTCTTTTGGAACCAATGATTTAACCCAAACGACCTTTGGTATCTCACGGGACGATGCCGAAGCCGGTTTCCTCATTCAATACCTGGAAAAAGGGATTTTGCCCAACAACCCGTTTGCCACTATTGATCCGGATGGGGTGGGGAAATTAATGGAAATAGCCGTTACCAAGGGGCGGGGTGTAAACCCCGATCTGGAATGCGGCATCTGCGGGGAGCATGGGGGTGATCCACAATCTGTTGTGTTGTGCCATAAACTCGGATTGACCTATGTTTCCTGCTCACCGTATCGGGTACCGATCGCTCGACTATCCGCGGCCCAAGCGGCTCTGCGTGGCAAAATCACGCAGGATAAATAATATCAGATTTTTATTTGAGGGGTCGGGGTGTTTTTTTCACGACAAGCTGATCGCCCCGGTGTTTCTAAGGAACAAAGGGCTATTGCCGCCGAGAAAGGCAAAATACGGCGTAGGTTTTTGTTGGAGTAAACCTTTTAAATAGCCGGCAGTAAAATGCAAGTCAGTTGCCGCTGTCAGGCTTGGCAGGCAACAACCCGGCATCTTGTCGTGAAAAAAACACCCCGACCCCTCATTTATTTACCTATCGGTTTTTGCGATAGTATCGCATGGCCTCCGGGATTAATTTGCGAATATTCTGAATCCGTCTCTCATCGGAAGGATGGGTGCTTAGAAATTCAGGCGGGGCCTGACCGCCTTTCATTTGGGCCATTCTTTGCCAAAATTCTACCGCGGCATCGGGATGGTAACCGGCCATGGCCATAAATATCAAACCCAAATGATCAGCCTCGGATTCATGCAGACGACTGTACGGAAGGATGACCCCGTATTGTGCGCCGGCACCATAAACCCTCATCCAGAGTTCACGTGTTTGCTGCGGTTTGTTGGACAGAGCCGTTGATAAAGCCATGCCGCCAAATTGGTAGATCAAACCCTGCGACATACGCTCATTGCCGTGCGCGGCCACAACATGAGCGATTTCATGACCCATAATGACCGCCAGTCCCTGCTCATTGCGGGCAACCGGTAAAATACCGGTATACACCACAACCTTGCCACCCGGCATGGCCCAGGCGTTTACTTCTTGGCTTTCAACCAGGTTGAATTCCCATTCATAGTATTTTAGTTCATGGGACAAATTGTTTGCGGTTAGATATTGTTCAACCGCTGCTTGGATTTTGCGGCCAACATGTCTGACCAATTGGGTCTGATTTTTATCGGCGCTTGGTTTATGGGATTTCAAAAAGCCGCGATATTGCTCTTTGCTCATGGACAGCATGCTGGCATCCGGAATCAGCTCTAAATGCCTTCTTCCGGTAATGGGCACCGTACCGCAACCTGATAGAAGAAAAACAAACACCGAGACAATCGTAATATTTTTTTTAATAAAATTCATAAAGAATTATGTCCTGTTGCAGTATCAGTTCTAAAAAGCGGTTTCGCCGGCCTGCCGTCTCTGCTCTTCACGCCGGCGGCGCTCTTTTTCCTCTCTATTCACCAGTTCTTCCAGGTTGTCCACATAAAAAATCATGATCTGATATTCCAGCCGATCCTGGCGGTTGGGCGCAATCGATGTGATCAAATAATCCCTGTTATTTCTCCAGTATTCCGTTCGGCCGTCGCCGTCGTTCCATTGTATTGTCAACGGCTGGCCATATTTCTTTTCGATCGTATCGATGATTGCCGATGAATCTTTTTTTAACAAGATTTTGATAAACAACGGCTTGTTGGAATGTTTCGCAAACATAAGTTCTACATAGTGAAAAGGCGCCTCTTTATTTTTGAAATGGCGATACATCAGCTTAACCGTGTTGTGATCGACCCTCTCACCCGGCGGATAATTGAGCTGCTGATTCAATTCATCCAGCTGCGGAAAATACCTTTTCAAGAACCCCTTAAAATTCATCTCCAAATCGATTATATTTCGATATTGAATGGCATCAGCCCCCAGCCTATCGCTAAGCACTCTTCTCAGGCCTTTTGAAAATGTGGTATTTGCCCCGATATCGAAAAAAGTAAAACTTTTAAGCTCAGATGTTGCAAGTTTTTTTGTATCGTTTCCGGCAACAATTAAAACGATCAGGCCGATAACGCATAAAATCACAAAAACTATGGCCGAAACTTGAATTTTCCTGCTTGCTAACATTTTCAGCTCTCTGTATTCAATTAAACATTTCCCCGCTCAATAGGGATTCCCGGGAAATAATACCCCCGTGCTGCAACGTATACGGCCATGCCGGGGAAATCCGTATTCGTATTAAAAAATAAGCGAACCCCGGAAAACTGTCAAGACATAAGGCTTCAAGGCACGATCAATGTACAAAGCCTCCTGTACGAGATTTTACCAATAATAGCGATGATAGGGGTAATAGGGGCCATACCAGCGGTAATAGGGATGCGGATAATACCAGTGGTAGTCATGAGGATAGCGATAATCGTATTCGGGCTGGGGCCAGAGATGCAGACTGCGACTTTCTACCTTTAAGTATAAATAGGACGTTTTTCCGAATTTTTCACGCAGTATCCCGGTCACATTTCCGGCAACCGTAATCTTGCGGTCTTTTTTGTAGACTTCGGGATCGAGAAACCCGCCGTGGGATACGATGAATCTGCCCTCGGAAAGGTCTTTGGATTTGGGCTCATCTCCCCATGAGAGTGGCGCCTGCAAAACGATCAGGTTGGTCTTGCCGGACAAATTTTCAACTTCCAGAATATAACCCCCCAGGATAACGGTTTTACCGATGAAACCGTCAACCGTTTCAAGCAATTTATGAAAGGGCACAGCCGGCTCTGATTCCGATCGAATCTGTCGCGGAACCACCGAGCAGGAGATAGTTGTGTTGATCAATATGAGCGTCGTGAAAATGATATTTGTTCGTCTTAAAACCATGTGTTGATACTCTAAAATGAATTTATCGCATAGAACCCACCGAGAACAAATATAAGGTCGTATGGCCACAATATCAATCGTTATTCATCAATCGTAACGCGTTTCGTAAAATAGCTGTAAAAGCACCCTTTCCAAACCCCTTTTCAGCGGCGCCGGCGACGAAATCAACCGTGTTGTATGCGCCTTTTTATCCGCCTCGGAACAAAAAATCGCACGGGCGGGAATCCGCTTGAGTTTAAGATTTTGAAAAGGTATTGTTATCCAGTGCCGCAGATGAAGCGCGCTGCTTTAAAGCTGCAAACGGCAGGCGGTATTCTGGCGCAGGCAAATAAATTTCAAAAGGGTTACTTGGATGAAAGTTCAAACCGCAATCATGGCCTTTGCCCAAAGTGAGAAGATCAAATCGGGCCTGATATGGGTTTCTCAAGCCCTGGAATTGTTTGACGGATTTCCAACAAAAGACCAGAAGGGCGCAGAGAAAATGACCCGCAGTTTGATGAATTTTATATTATTTGAAATTCAGATTGCCAAAAAAGCTGCAAAGGATGCCGCATGGGAGGAAGTCGAGAAAAATATTGATTTGGCTGTCGTCATGATCAATTCCGGAGTTCCCCGGGAGGCTACCTACCACCTGACCCGGGCCTTGAGCCACGTCACCAACATCGGACAGCGCTCAATGTCTTATCTCAAAAAAGAAGGCTTACTTTGAGGTTCTAGTGAGCGGGTCTGCGTTTCTGTAAGCGGACATCATCTATATAAAATGGAAAGGACCCTTGGCGTCGGTCAATAAAATATTTCTGCAAAGTCTTTTCGATGACACGAAAGGCCATTTGATCCCACGGGATCTCATCTTCCAAAAACAACCGAACCTCCAAACTCTCGCTTCCCGGCCGGTAACTTTGATCGAGCAGTCGGGCACGGAACATCAGATACACCTGATTAATGGAAGGAATGTTATAAAGGGCGTACGGTTGTACGATCTCTATCGGCGCACAGGCCTCTTCAAGGACCTCACGGATTGCGCCGTCTGAGACGGTTTCACCGTTTTCAAGGTAGCCTGCCGGCAGGGTCCATTTCCCCTCTCGCGGTTCAATCGACCGGCGACAAAGCAGTATTTTACGGCCCCATTCCGGAATGCATCCCACCACGAGCTTCGGGTTTTGATAATGGATGGTCCCACAAGCAGGGCAAAAAAAACGCGGCCGGTCATCTCCCGGCGGGATACAGCTTTCGACGGCCGCCCCGCACTGGCTGCAATAATTCATAGAATTACACCCGTGGTTCATTCAATCGGATAAACTGCCCGATTTTTTCCGTCTGAAAGCCTTGTGCTGGCCCTGCAATAGCGATAATAATCCTCGTCCGCCATGGTTCTTTGGCGGACTGCGGGGTTAGCGAGCGAGTCTGAAATGGTAATATTCCTTTCCGGGGAAGATTCCCTGTAGCTTGGCTACAGGGAACTCTTCAATTTTGCAACTTATTTAAGAGAAGCAATACAAGAAGCCATCTCAAAAATAGGATTTTGGTTCAAGATCGCGGCGGGGCCGAGTTTCAAACCGGAGGCATACTGTTGTATGTCGAGGATTTGAAACGAGGCACCAACAAAGATATTGGACCAAAAGACATTTTTGAGATGGCTTCTAATGTGGGTTGAGCATAATATAATCCGCTTCCTTATGATCGATTGTATTGGGATCTATGCGGCCGGGGATTTCCGGTAAAATGACGGCAAAAGCCGAGTCCGAGCGGATTCGAATCTGCTCTGGGATGGCCGGCTTGCGCGCATGTCCCGTGCCTGCCAATATCACCATGGCTGATTGCGGATTTGATTTTAAATAGTCCAACGCGTTGACCGCCATGACATTGTCCCACACCAGTTGCGCTTCACAGAAATAATTGAAATTAAGATCTCCATGGGCATGAGCACCGAAAGCACGTCGGATGTATTCCATGTATTCCTTATCGACCCGGCAGGTTATGTTTGAGAGCTTTCCCCTCTGGACTTCGTTCAGTGAACCGAAACCCTCACTGGCGACCTGACGCGTGATAGACCGGGGCACATTAAGGCCCACCATTTTAATTTGTTGGTCTCGGGCATACTCAAAAATCATGCTGTAGAAGGGCCAGGGAAAATTCCAGTTGTCGTAATACAGTTTCATAAAATCTTTTTGCGATATATTGCCCGATACCCACCGATCGAGTCCATCCTGGCTGTCTTTGCGAAACATTTCGAGACCGATTGCCAACCGGACGCCGCTTTCGTGCAATAGCCGGATAATCCGGAGTTGGGCCAGATGATGATTTTTTTCAGCATGATATTCCCCCACCAGGATGATCCGCTTTTCTTTGAGATCGGACAGGGCATGCGACAGCGAAATTTCACTGCGTCGTTTAAGATCAAAGACCGTGTGGGCCGAGGATTTTACATTGGCCCAACAACCGGCAACCAACATCAGAGTGGTGACCAGCAAAAGCAATATTTTTGTCATGATAGTATTCACGTTTTCAGATCTCCTTTTACCAGTGATAAACAAGGGGGGAATTTATAACCGGCCAGATCCCCTTGTCGCGGTTTTGGCCCTCGCTGAAGGCCAGATAGCTGTACTTGCCATAGTGGGTGATCTTGCGTGCAACTGTTGCGGCATACGGTGACGAAACCGGAAAGAAAACGGCCACAACCCGATCTCGGGCAAATGGATGGCTAAATACACCAAAAAAATTATCTGAATGGGGGTGATACGAGGTACCGTTAAGACTGAAGGCTTCTTGATCCAGCATAAGTTTATCGGTAATCTGTGACAGGAGTTTTTGATGACGGGGCAGTCCGATCAGCAATATATCGTTGCCGGCAATCTTTTGCTCCGATACTTTGTTCTCTGCAACGACATCGGCTTTCTTCAAACCCAATGAAGCCTTTAACATGTCTACCACGGCTCTGAAACCGGGCTGCAGGCCATCTGCCAGAACCACCAGGACAGAAGAAGCGCCTTTCAGGGAATTAATGGATGGGGGAATTTCTGACGAATCAAGTCTTCGGAAAATGTTGACGTTCGGATCGAAGGTCAGCTTCAATGGTTCATTTCTGCAATGTATTTCAAAGGCGGATACTTTGCCAGCCAGATCGACGGTTTTTACGATTTTTTGCGTGGCGGTCTCGAGCAACAAATCAGCTTTAAATCTATAATATGGTCGTCGCTGAACAATCCGTCCCCGCACCTTCCACGAATCATCTATTCGTTTTGCAGATACCCCTTCAAATTTTAACAAGGGGGCCCCGGCCTGAAACACCCATTGATTAAAAAATCTCTGTAAAGAACGTTTTCCCCGGCGCTCAAAGGCCGTCTGAATATCACTCCAGGATACCACCTGAAACAATCGTTCCTGGTAGAGATCTCGGAGTCCCCCCCAGAAATCCCGCTCTCCGATCATCTCTCTGAGCATATGGAAAACCATGGCTCCTTTGTCGTATCCGATTGTCTTTGTGGCTGGACTGTAACGGTTTTGAAAGGATCGCAATGGAAAATCATTGTCCGGCTGAACCAAAGACGCATAATTGCGTAGCATCTGCTGCCGGTAGCGGCGTGCGGTCTCCTTAGAAGCCTTTTCTTGAAAAAGATAATCGGCCACATAAGTTGTCAGGCCCTCGGACCAGTTGCCTCTGGCATAATCCACATATACTCCGTTTCCCCACCAACAGTGCGCAACTTCATGCCCCAAACTGGTCCTGACAATAAATGGCAGCCGCAGGACACGACTGCCGAGTAAGGTATATGAGGAAAATCCATAGCCCGTGGGGAAGAAATTTTCCACCACGGCAAATTTGGCAAAGGGATACGGGCCGAATAAGGCTTCATAAAGCTGCAGGTATTGTATCGTTGTTTCAAGGTATCGCGTCGTCAAATGCTGACTTTCAGTGAAAAAATAGGTGGCCGCCACCAGGTTTCCGGCGGATTGTTCTTGCACAACGTATCTGGCGGCAGAAAGGGAAATCCCTCTTACGGGGTGGTTGATATCCCAGGTGGATACTGTGAAACCGTTTCTGGTTTGATGCCCCAGTGACCGACCGGCCGTGACAGCTAAAATACCCTCAGGGGCCTTTATCTCAACCCGATAGGTTGAACGGCCCGGTGCAATCTGCGGGTACCAGCCGGCACCGGGTAACAGAAGCGTTCCCTGTTCGGAAATAGTTGCGGTAACACCGTAGCCAGGATTATCGACACTTACCGGCAGCATCGGAACCGGATCGTCAAATATAGCAGAATACAACACCCGGACAGGAATCAAACCCAACCCTTCCCCGGCAGGCAATAAAACTCGATGTCGCCCACGATCTGTTATGAGCTCCGCAGGTTTGCCGTTAATCATGGCTTCGACCTGGCTCGCTTTTTCAGTGAGGCTAAACTCCAGCACCGTGGAGCCTTCAGGGCGAACCTGCATGTCATCGATCCCGGTTAACCTGTTTTGCTGCGGATAAATCCTGATCTTCAGATTGTGATGAACGCTCAAGGCAACAGCCTGCTGGACTGCCGTAAAAACGAACAGCAACGCCATAACGTTGAAGGCAATGCAATAAAGATATGATCGTCGTATCAGCATGGGTTCCACCGTCCGGCAAATCTTGGATTAGGGCCATCGTAATTACCCGTAAAGCTAAGTATTGTTATAATGTTGTCAAAAATAGCAGGGATATTTTTCGATTGCTGTCGAAGTGTATGCTTGACATCATCCCAACTTTTGTTTATTAGGAATGATTCCTATTTATTTTATGCTTTATTTGCGCGGACAAAATACAGTGAAGTCCCCCGTCCCAGAGGGCGGGTCTTCCCCGAGTGGAAACTATCTGTTTTAGATAGCTTCTTTGAACACCGGTCATAACAGCCGGTAAATACCTGTAATATTTAAGATGCCCCAAGACGAATGAAAGCCCACTATTGTCTTACTTGTGGAAATACATTAACCGAACGTTTGGACGGTTGCCGGGCGAGGTTGCACTGCGATCACTGCAAAAAAATCATTTATCACAATCCTACCGTCGGGGTGGCTGCCATTATCTTAAAGGATAACAGAATACTGCTTGTAAAACGTCGGGGCTCTTATGCCGGAAAATGGTGTATCCCTTGCGGTCATGTAGAGTGGGGGGAGGAAGTGCGCGCGGCAACGGTCCGGGAAGTCAGAGAGGAAACCGGCCTTGAGGTTGATATTGGCCCTGTATTTGCGGTTCATTCAAATTTTCACGACATGGATAATCAAACCGTAGGCATCTGGTTTTGGGGAAATAACCCCAACGGAAAGTTGCGAGCCGGTTCAGATGCCTGCAAGGTTCAATATTTCGCCCTGAACGCTCTGCCGGCATCGATGGCCTTTCCGACAGATGTCCTTGTTTGCCGACAGCTTAACCAACGCATAAAGTCAGGTGATCTGCAAAGATGGCTGAATTTATGCTATGGATAAATGAGGGGTCGGGGCATTTTTTTCACGACAAGATGATCGCCCTGGTGCTTCTAAGGGGCAGAGGGCTATTGCCGCCGAGAAAGGCAAAACACGGCGTCGGTTCTTGTTGGAGTGAAAGTTTTAATTAACAAGCAGTAAAATGCAAGGCAGTTGCCGCTGGCAGGATTGGCAGGCAATAACCCGGCATCTTGCCGTGAAAAAAATGCCCCGACCTTTCAGATAAATAAAGAAAGAAATCCAAAAATTGAAAGAGGAGGTAATTTATGAGTAAAACCGAAGAAAATCTAAAAGACGCTTTCGCCGGTGAATCCCAGGCCAACCGCAAATACCTGGCCTTTGCCAAAAAAGCAGAGAGTGAAGGGCACCCTCAAGTCGCCAAGCTTTTTCGGGCCGCGGCCGAAGCGGAAACGGTTCATGCCCATGCGCATCTCAGAACATTGAAGGGAATAAAAAGTACCGCCGAAAATCTGCAGGAAGCCATCGCCGGCGAAACCCATGAATTTAAATCAATGTACCCGCAAATGATCGAGGATGCCACGTCAGAGGACGATAAAGCCGCATTGCGCAGCTTTACCTATGCCAACGAAGTTGAAAAGGTTCATGCCGATCTTTATCAGAAGGCCCTGGACAATCTGAAC
>JASFTQ010000100.1:0-13588 GCA_050053515.1 Desulfobacterales bacterium
TCATAGCCTGAAGCTCATCTCCCATACCGGGGATACTGACCACCGCGGTCGTATGCACCAGATTTCTCACATCCACTTCATCCTGCCCTGCTCCTACGGTTTCGACAAAAATAATCTCAAACCCCATGGCATCCAATACCAGGAAGGTCTCTTTTGTGGATCGGCTGAGGCCGCCCGGATGGCCGCGGGTAGCCATTGAGCGTACAAATACGCCGGTATCTCCGGCATGGCGGCCCATTCGTAACCGATCACCCAGAATGGCGCCACCGGAAATGGGGCTCGACGGATCGATTGCCACAATTCCCACCTTTTTCTGCCGCTTGCGAAATTCGGCAATGAGCCGATCTAATATCGTCGATTTGCCGACACCCGGCGGACCGGTGATACCCAGCACCAAAGCTTGACCGGTATGGGGATATAAGGCCTTGAGCTCCTCAATTCCTCGAGAGTCCCTTTCTTCAAGCAGCCGAATTAAACGGGATCCCGCCAGTTGATTTCCTGTAAGAATTTCTTTGGCATATTTCATTGTTCATTCATCCGAGATGATGCAGGCTGCGATACAATGAGCCCCAATATATTGGAGCCCGATCCGAGGCATCTTGACTACTGCTATGGATATATCCCAAATCGCAGCCATTTGAATTTTTTTTGCACTTCTTTAGACACGTTATGGCCTATCCTGCCCATGAAGATATTTTCGGGCTTCAAACAGATGTTGGCTTCATTTGTCTGGTATTCTATGAAACCAAAGGGTTCGAAGAGTCCGATGAGCATACCGCGATACTGCTGGGTGCTTTTACGGGTACCATCCAGATCCCAGGTCCATGAATATCCGACCATGTAAACAATTTTCTCCTCGATTCGGGGATGAGAAAGCAACTTCTCGAGGATAGCTGAGGCCGCGCCCCGCATCCGCCAATCCCGGCTGACTTCTATCGCTTTGACCTCCATCATTACAAGCGAGTCCAATTTGGCCCAGCGCTCATCACTTTCCGGATAGGTCAACACACCGAAGCCGATGATCTCACGGTTATCGTCCAGCGCTAGGGTCACGTTGGCATCCTGCACGGTTGCATGTTTTTCCAGACTTTCGCGTTTGGTAAACAGAGACTTGTAATGGGCGTGGGAGCCGAACTTCGGGTTGAACGTGTAGGTGCGTATCTCCTCTGCTGAGCAGAATGAGCGAATTCGAAAAGAGCGGCTGGAAGTCAATTTATGGATTTCCATCTGCGAGGTTATGCCCGCATGAGAAAAGTGCTGAAAGTCTAAAAGTCACCATAGCTCCGGTGCAACCGTTTGACCATAATCTGCAAATCATATCGTATGCCGCGGGGGCTTTTGACATATTCCTTCAACACGGCACTTTTAAAAAAATCCAGTTTATAGGCTGCCTCGATAGCCGCATCCTCCACCCCGACCACAAAATCTGCCCGGAGGTCATTCAAACCTTTGTCCATGGCCAGTTGAATCAGATCGAGCAACATCCAGGTACCCAAACGTTGATGCCGGAATTTTGGCAGCACCATGATGCGAAGCCTACCCACATGCCGGGTTGATCCAAATTCCCGCATGTGCAGACTGGCATGGGCCACAATTCTGTCTTCGGCTGCAGCGATGATGGAATAGACGGTACCGGTGCCGATGGCTTCGATCCACCTGCGAATGACCGCGGGGTCCGTCACATCATAGCGCAGGTACCATCGATCTTTTTCCGGCATCGAACCATAAAACTCTATGAGCATCGACGCGTCTGTCTTTTCAAGGGGTCGGATAACTGCATCTTTCTTATTTTTCAGCACGACTTCTTTCGGGTATCTCAATGTGCTAACCTCCTTGGCCGGCATCCAGCTAAAAATCAGACGTTTCTCCCGGACGAAGCAGGACAATCAAACCGCATCCGGGTTTTTGAGACGGATGTGTGTCATATTTCAGGGATACGTTCAAATGGAGTATTTTAATATTTATCAACCACTTCTGGAGATGGTGTATCAGGTCCCGCGAATGTCTGTCAAGACGGATAAAGCCGCCACTGCCGCGGCGGTCATAAGGCGGGTATGATGCCATATGGGAATAGAAGCCTTTCCTGCAGCCATCTCCAGTAAGGCTTCGGCGGAGTCCACCGGCAAGTATATTTTTTTCTTGACTTAGCAACATTGTAGCTAATATATAGCTATAAATTAACGTTTTTATTATCAAATAACACCTTTTGTGAATCGTGGGGGCTCTGTAGACAGAATAACTTTACATCATCAAACAAAGGAGTGAACAGATGGCCGATTTAAGTTGGTTGCCGCGAGAGTCCGGCTTGAAGGACCATTATCTTTGGGGCGAAGAGTACTTTTCAGACCAGGATCCAGGGATAATCTTTGAAAAAAAACCCATCCTTGATCCCGGCGGGGAATCGGTGAAAGACCTTTATTCTGCCTGGATCACCTTAAACAATCCCAAGCAATATAATTCCTATACAACCGAGATGGTCAAAGGCGTTATCGCCGGGTTTCAACGTGCTTCGGCCGACAACTCGGTGGTGGCGGCCGTTTTCACCGCGGCAGGAGATAAAGCCTTTTGCACCGGCGGCAATACCAAAGAATATGCCGAATATTACGCCGGTCGGCCCAACGAGTACGGTATCTACATGGACCTGTTCAACGGCATGGTGGACAGCATCCTGACCTGCAAGAAACCGACGATTTGCCGGGTAAACGGCATGCGGGTCGCCGGCGGTCAGGAGATCGGTATGGCCTGCGACACCACCATTGCAAGCGACCTGGCCATCTTCGGACAGGCCGGTCCGAGGCACGGATCGGCACCGGATGGCGGCAGTTCGGACTTCCTGCCCTGGATGCTCCCCATTGAGTTGGCCCTGTGGAACTGTGTTTCATGCGAGCTCTGGAGCGCCTATAAAATGAACCGCCTGGGGCTCATTTCCAAGTGCGTGCCGGTGATCAGGGACAACGGCAAGTGGGTCCGCAACCCGGCTATAATCACCGATAAATGGGTCGACGACGGTGAGATCGTATTCGGCGAATTCAAATCCGGCGACGAAGCCAAAAAGGCCCGGGAATACGTCAAAAATGCCACGGTCGATTTTGGGCGGCTGGATGGCGAAATAAATAATATCCTTTGGACCTATACCAACCTGTTTCCCGGTTGTCTGATAAAAAGTGTTGAGGGTATCCGACTGAAAAAGAAGTTCTTCTGGGATCAAGCCAAGGTGATCAATCGTCACTGGCTGGCGGCAAACATGAATACGGAAGCCTATCTCGGATTTAATGCCTTTAACACCAAAAAGATAACCGGAACAGACACGATTGACTTTGTCGAATTTCGCCGCCGCATGGCCCAAGGGGATGCCTTCGACGCGGAGTTCATGGCGGCTGTCCTCGGGAAACCGAAGGAATAGTTGCGTGGAGAAATGGTCAAGTCGGATTTACCGCAAAACCATCTTTGACGGACACATATGCCAGTGACATCCATAACCTAATGGGGCTGTGAGCAGTTTTCAACGGTGAGATTGCATTGAGCAACACTACCTGACTATTCAACCAGTCAACTATTTAACCAATGCCTAACCAGGAGGATGCAATGTTGTTAAAGGGCAAAAATGCCATCGTAACCGGCGGTTCGCAGGGAATTGGCGCCGCCACCGCCCTGGGGCTCGCCCGCGAGGGAGCCAACGTCTGTCTGACGTACCGCAGGCACGAATCCGAAGCGCAAGCCTATGCAGACGAAATCCGCCAAATGGGCCGTAAAGCGCTCGCCGTCAAATGCGACATTTCGTCTTTTACCGAAGCCCAAAACGTCGTGACGTCCGCTCTCGATGAATTCGGCAGCCTGGAAATCCTGGTCAACAATGCCGGCATGAACTGGGACGGCGTTTCCTGGAAAATGTCCGAGGAACAGTGGGATCGCGTCATTGAAGTTAATTTAAAAGGATATTTTAATTTCACCCGCCATGTGGCGCCATTATTTAAAGGGCAAAAATACGGTAAAATTATAAACATCACCTCCATCAATGGTCTCCGCGGAAAGTTCGGTCAAACCAATTATTCGGCCTCCAAAGCAGGAATTATCGGTTTTACCAAGGCATTGGCAAAAGAACTCGGCGGTTTTGGCGTCAATGTGAATGCCGTTGCTCCCGGGTTGATTGAAACCGCGATGCTCAGAGAATCTGAGTCTCGTGATAAGATCATTGATTTGGCATTGGCGGAAATT
Organism: Desulfobacterales bacterium; assembly: GCA_050053515.1. GTDB lineage: Bacteria > Desulfobacterota > Desulfobacteria > Desulfobacterales. The sequence continues at coordinate 4,216 of JASFTQ010000100.1, forward strand.
GTTCTCAAGCGTGTGGGACAGCCCGAAGATCTGGCAAATGTTGTGACATTTTTGGCCTCCGACAAGGCCAGGCATGTAACCGGGGAAGTGATCAAGGTGGATGGAGGACAGTATATTTAGCACGATATTCGATTTGATTTACCCTGAAGAACCTTCTCTCTGGTAATAATCAATACCGTGTAGCTCAAAATTCGAAATCCGAAATAAGAAATTCGAATTTCGGATTTGATGAGGGATTTTATCAGCAGATGCAAAAAACTTCAAATGGACCCATAATAGTCTACTCGGCTATTATTCGAAGGAGTCCCTATGGCTAAGGTTGCAATTATCGGGGTTGGGCAAAGTCATTTTGTGCGGCAGTATCCCGGATCAATCAGAGAGCTGGCCTTCGAGAGTTTCAAGGGTGCCATGCAGGATGCCGCCATGACCGCCAAAGACATAGATGCATCCGTCGTTTGCTCTGCGCCGGAGTATGACAAACAAAGATCCCCGGCGGGTGTTTTCGCCGAGTACCTGGGACTGAATCCGCAACCCACCTTTTACGTGGAGAGTCTGTGCTCCTCAAGCAGCACGGGGGTGCGGCTGGCGTATTCCCTGGTCAATTCGGGGCTTCACGATGTCGTTGCCGTCATCGGGTTTCAGAAAATGTCCGAGATATCTTCTTCTGAATCCCAGGAGCGGATGGGGCGGGGAGCCGACATTCAGTGGGAAAGCCCCTTTGGCACGATGATGCCCGCTTATTACGCCATGTTCGCCAGAGCGCACATGGCGCAATACGGCACAACTCTTGAAGATTTGGCCTGCATCAGAGTGAAAGCCGCTACCTACGGACAGCTTAACGAAAAAGCCGTCTATCGCAAGCCCGTCACAATGGAGATGTTTGCCGATCCGGAGAATCGGATGGCCGGACCGGTTGCAAGCCCGCTGCGGGTTGGAGACTGCTGTGCCAATGCCGATGGCAGTTCATGCATCATTGTCGCCAATGAGGAAAAAACCAAAACCTTTTGCAAAAAACCGGTTTGGATCCTGGGTTTGGGAGCAGCCAGCGCAACCGTCAATCTCACCGGCAGAGATCTGTTCAGCGGATTGACCGTAGCCCGGCAGGCGGCCCGGCAGGCCTACCGGATGGCAGGTGTTACCCCGGCGGATATTGATGTCGCCGAGGTTCACGACTGCTTCACCATCGCTGAGATGATGGCCTATGAAAACCTGGGATTTGCAAAACCAGGTGAAGGTAAAGATCTGATTCAGAATAACGAAACCTATAAAGAAGGTCGTATCCCCGTGAATGTGGACGGAGGGTTGTTATCAAAGGGTCATCCCATCGGCGCCACCGGCGGCTCTATGATCCGCACCATTGTTCTGCAGCTCAGGGATGAGGCCGGTGAGATCCAGGTCAAAGACCCCGAAATCGGCTTGGTCCATAACATCGGCGGCGTGGGACTTTACGGGAATGTAACGATTTTAGGACGTTAGAAAAGAATTCCAGCATACTAATTTTGCCGTTGTTTGGAATTTCGTATTTCGTGCTTGGAATTTCCGGTTTACCCGGCAAAGGGGGCAATAATGGGTAGCCTAAAGGACGTTGATGACCGCTTTAAAAAATTTGGCACGGTCAGTTTTACCGCTATTTCAAAAACCAACGATTTTATCGACCACCTCGCAAAAGGTAACGTCATGGGAACCCGATGTAATGAATGCGGTCGGGTATTCTTTCCGCCCAGATCCGATTGCTATCAGTGTCTGGCCAGTAACATGAAATGGTTTGAAGTTTCCGGTAAGGGCAGACTGCTGACTTACAGTCGATTGCAATTCGCACCGATCGGATTTGAAGAAGACCTGCCCTACTGCATTGCCGTGCTGGACTACGACGACTACAAGGTTTTTGGCCGGATTGCCGGCGATGTTGCCGAAGAAGAAATCAAAATTGGCATGGAGATGATAACAACGGTTAACACCTTGCCCAACGGGCAATTGAACTATGTGTTTAAGAAGGCATAATATAGCTTAGAGCTCAAAGCTGAAAGCTCAAAGGAAAACGATACAGGCATCATCCCTCTTTTTGAAGCAGCGAGGCGGGATTTCAAATCGACTTCTAAAAAAACGATGGGGGAATATTCATATGGCAGGACTCAAGCATCTTATGGTGGAAAAGTCTGATGGTGTGGCCCGAATCACGTTTGCCCGGCCCAAGCACAACGTATTGAACATTGAAATGATGAACGAATTGAATCATCAACTTGAGGCCCTGGCGGGCGAGGCCGAACTCAAATGCGTGGTCATCCTGGGCGAAGGGCCCAGCTGGTGTGCGGGTGTTGAAGTGGCCGATCACAAACCGGAAATGGCCGACCAAATGATCGCCACCTTCAACCGCATTTTCGAGCTTATCAACCAACTGGAGGTGCCCGTCATTTCTGTCGTTCAGGGGGCCTGCCTGGGTGGCGGTATGGAGGTTGCGATTGCCTGCGATATCGTGGTCGCCTCAAAAAGCGCAGTTTTCGGCCAGCCCGAGATCAAGCTGGGATTCTTGCCGCCTTACGCCGCCATACGATTGCCGCAGCTGGTGGGCCCGGCCAAAGCCGTTGAAGTGTGTACCAGCGGAAAAAGATATACGGCTGAAGAAGCCCGGCGCATGGGTCTTGTGGGACATGTGGCCGAAGACGACGACTTGGCCGAATACGCCCAGAAGTTGATCGGTGAGATTCAGGTCAACAGCCCGTTAATCATCCGGTTGAATAAACGCGCGGTAAAGCAACATCTGGGGTTGGATTTCGCCGCTGCCTTAAACGGGGTCAGCGATCTTTTTCTCAACACCTTGATGAAAACCGAAGACACCCTGGAAGGCATCCGCAGTTTCGAAGAAAAACGTCAACCGGTGTGGAAAAATAAATAACAAAGGTTTCAGGTTCAGGGTTCACGGTTCAGGGTTTCAACCATAGACGGGCTGTAGCCCGCAGACGCACGATTGTTAAGTTAGATTTGAACCTTGAACCCAGAACCCAACAGCGGAGGTTTCATGACGCAGATCGACAAAATCGGTGTCATCGGTGCGGGCAATATGGGCAGCGGCATTGCCCAGAAAATCGCCCAGGAAGGCATCGATGTTGTGGTGGTGGATGTGAAAGAAGCCTTTGTTGAGCGCGGCATCGGCATCATAAAAACGATGCTCCAGGAAGCTGTACAACGCAAGATATTCACGGCGGATCAGGTCGAAGAAATTCTTTCGCGGGTTACCGGGACGACGGATCTCAATGCCGTTGCCGATGCCGATCTGGTGATCGAAGCGGTTTTCGAAGACAAACAGGTCAAGACCGATCTTTTCAAAAAACTCGATGCCATTTGCGCGCAGAAAACCATCCTGGCGACCAATACTTCAAGTTTTTATGTGCATGAATTTGGCGACCAAATTACACGGCCCGATCGCTTTATCGGACTTCACTATTTTTATCACCCGGCCAAAAACCGTCTGTTGGAAGTCATACCCTCTGAAAAGACATCCAAGGAAACCCTCGAAAAAAGCCTGCTGGCCGCAAAGCTCCATGGCAAAACCGCTATTGTGGTCAAGGATGCCCCCGGTTTTGCCGTCAACCGATTTTTTGTGCCGTTTCTCAACGAAGCCGTTCGCATGCTCCAGGAGGGTATTGCCGATATTCCGACAATCGAGGAAGCCGCAAAACGCGCCTTCAAAATTGGGATGGGTCCATTTGAATTAATGAATGTCACCGGCATTCCCATCGCCGTGCATTCCGCGACCACCTTGGGAAACGAACTCGGCCCCTTCTATGCGCCCTGTGATCGGTTGACCGCCCAAAATCAAAGCGGCCAAAATTGGAATCTTGAAGGTGCGGTGGATGAGTCAAAACTCCAAGCGGTCGTTGACAGATTCTACGGTGTCTGCCTGGGGGTTGCCGCCGCGATGGTGGACGAAGGCGTAACTTCGATTGAAGACACCGATCGCGGAGCGAAAATCGGGCTTCGCTGGGTCATGGGACCCTTTGAGATCATGAATAAAATTGGCATCTCCAAAACCTATGAAACGGTTCAGGCCGTTGCCCAAATATATGCCGACTTTAAAATGCCCGAACTGCTTGAAAGACAAAAGGCCCTGGGCCAGCCTTTTGAGTTCAACTTTGTCGATCTGCAGGTCAAAGACGGTGTTGCTTTTATTACCCTCAACCGTCCCGAAGCAATGAATGCCTTAAACGAGACCGTCGTCAATCAGCTCGTTTTGCGTTTCACCGAGGCCGAGAACAATCCGGATGTCAGAGCCGTAATTTTTCAAGGAGCCGGTAAAACTTTTGTGGCCGGTGCCGATATTCGCTATTTCGTTGAAAAGATCAAGGAAAACCAAATTTCCGACATCGTCGAATTCACCCGCAACGGGCATGAATTGTTTCTCAGAATCGAAAATTCTCCAAAACTAACCATCGCGCTATTGGATGGCCTCTCCCTGGGAGGCGGCAGCGAGCTGGCACTCGCCTGTCAGGCGGTCGTTGCCACCCCGGCCGGCTCGATGGCTTTTCCCGAAACCGGTATCGGCATATACCCGGGGCTTGGGGGTATGCTGCGCATCGCCCGCCATGTCGGGCCTGAATTGGCCAAATACTACGTATTTACGGGTGCTACGATTCGGATGGCGGATGCCCTGGCTCTGGGCATCGTGAACCGCGTGGTCAAGCCGTCTGAAATACAAAAAGCATTGGACGATCAAATGGCTGAGGGAAAACCGGACAAGTACCGTGATCGCGAAATTCCCGAAAAGTTCAAGCCCTTGGTAAAAATCGGTTCGTCGGAAAATGTGGCCCGCTTGCTGGCAGGCAAAGCACCGGACGGCGTGGACGAAGCGCTGGCGGGCAAAACCGCCAAATCGGTGGGATTCAAGGCGCCGCTGGCACTCAAGCTGGTCAACAAAATTATAGATCAACAGATCGGAAAATCCATGGGGCAAGCCGTGGAAATCGAGTTGAGTTACCTCGACGAAATCTTTTCCACGGACGATGCCCTGGAGGGACTCTCATCTTTGGGCCGCAAGAGACCGGAATACAAAGGAGTTTGATCCGGCATGAACCGTGAAGAAGCGCTCATCAAAAAAGGCTGGCAAAAAAAATCCACCAACGATGAGCCCCGCTTGTCAGAGCTTTCGGAAATGTATGCGGAGATCGGCTATGATGTCCATCTCGAACCGTTTGACCCTGAAGAAGAACCCGGCTGCACGGAATGCATGAAGCTTCAGGCCGATCGATATAAAACCATTTACATCAAAAAGAAATCCGCTGAAGGCGCAGATATTTTTGACTAACAATTTATTGAAGGAAACTTACCATGCACAAGCTACTGACGGACAATCCAGGTGAAAAGATGCTGCTGCTGGGCAATGAAGCCATCGCCCGGGGGGCCATCGAAGCAGGCGTTGCCTTCACCAGCACCTACCCGGGCACACCTTCTTCGGAAATCTCCACCAACTTTTTTCAGATGGCCCAAGACTGCGATCTGTATTTTGAATACAGCACCAATGAAAAAGTGGCCATGGAGGTAGCCGCGGCTGCGGCAAACTGCGGTGTCCGCAGCATGTGTGTCATGAAACACGTGGGTCTCAATGTTGCAGCGGATGTCCTTATGACCCTCGCCTATGTCGGCGTCAAAGCCGGAATGGTTGTATTGACAGCAGACGACCCCTTCATGTTTTCCAGTCAAAACGAGCAGGACAATCGCTACTATGCCAAACTCTCCGGTCTTCCGCTGGTCGAGCCGTCTTCGGTGGCCGAGGCCAAGGAGTTGATTCCGTACGCCATCGATCTTTCCGAAAAGCTCCAGGAACCGGTGATTGTCAGAACCACCACCCGGATCAACCATTCCACCGGTGTGGTTACTCTGGGTGCCATGAAAAAACGCATCACAAAAGGGGATTTTATCAAAGATCCGTTAAATCTGGTGCCCGTGCCGGCTGTGGCCCGTAAGCTACATGTCAAATTGCTGCAAAACTACGATCGCGCCCAGGCGTTGGCCGAAAAATCGGAGTATAATTTCACGGAAGGAGAAGGCAAATGGGGCATCATTTGCAATGGGGTCAGTTATAACTATGTCAGTGACGCCGTAAAAGAGATGGACATAAGGGACAAGGTCAAAATTCTTCGCATCGGCTTTGCCCATCCCTTGCCCCCGCTTTTGATCAAGGACTTTCTGAAGGCTTGTGACACGGTTTTGGTCGTGGAGGAGGGCGAGCCCTATATGGAGGAGGCGGTCAAAGCCTTTGCCCAGGAAGAGGGACTGACCCTGCCGATCCGGGGTAAGGCCAAAGATTTATTCACCCGTCTTTACGAATACAATCCGGCCCAGGTAAAGGAGTGTATCGCCAAGTTTTTTAGTCTCGATTACACCCCACCGGCCATCCCTGATCTTTCCGATGTCCCGGAAGTCCCCCAGCGCCCCCCTACCCTTTGTGCCGGATGTTCCCACCGGGCCACCTACCATGAAGTCATCAAAGCGGCTGAAGGCCTGGAAACCATTTATCCCAGCGATATCGGATGTTACACGCTGGGATTGTTGCCCCCGCTTTCCACGGCAGACTTTCTGCTGTGCATGGGATCCTCGGTGGACACCTCCGGCGGTTTTTCAAAGGTGACGGATAAAAAAGTCATTGCCTTTATCGGGGATTCCACTTTCTTTCATTCCGGATTGGCCGGGCTGGTAAACGCTGTCTACAACAACCATAATTTTACCCTGGTGATACTCGACAACGGCACGACTGCGATGACCGGCCATCAACCGCATCCGGGCGTTGATATGAAACAGCTAAATCTCGAAGGCTATGGTCACGTATCCATTGAAGCGGTGGTCAAGGCCATCGGTGTTCCCCATGTGGCGCTTATCAAACCTTACAAAGTTAAAAAAAGTATCGCGGCCATAAAGGAGGCCGTCAATTTCAAAGGGGTCTCGGTGATCATATCGGAGGAAATGTGTTCGCTGTATGCCAATGCCCTTAAATTGTCCAAACGAAAACCGTTTCATGTCAGCGATAAATGCAAAAATCACAAGGACTGCATTAATTCTTTGGCATGCCCGGCCTTTTATATCTGGAATGAACGGGTTAAAATCGACCCCAATCTGTGCACAGGCTGTGCCGTCTGTGCCCAGATCTGCCCTGAGAACGCGATACTGCCGGTCAAAGCCAGCGCGTAAAAAAATAAGGAACCGCAGGGGGTGGTGTGCGACAGGGTGATCATCCGGCTGAATTTAAATTTTGAATAACCCGATATCTTATGGGAAATTAATGATGGAAACAAAAAGATTGGTTATTGTAGCTGTGGGAGGACAGGGAAACTTATTGGCATCCGCCGTGCTGGGAGAAGCGGCCCTCCTTTGCGGGGTACCGTTGAATATGAGTGAAATTCATGGCATGGCCCAAAGAGGCGGAGTTGTCGAGTCCGCACTGGTGTTTGGTGATGCAAGAAGTACGATCATCTCCGATGGGGAGGCCGATGTTCTGGTTGGTTTTGAACCAGCAGAAACGCTGAGGGCCCTGAACAAGTGCAATGCAAACACGGTGGTTATCACTAACCTTGCCCCCCTGATGCCCTTTACCGTAAATATCGGCAAAGGCCTGTATCCGAATCTGGCTGACCTTCAAGAACTTATTCGGGCCAAAACCACCAGGCTGATTGCATTCAATGCGGCCGCTTTGGCCAAAGAGGCCGGTAATGTTTTGGCCGTCAACATGGTTCTGCTGGGCGCCTTGACCCAAACGGGCATCCTGCCTCTATCGGCAGACAATGTAAAAGTGGCCATGAAAAGAAAAACCAAAAGGGAATTCCTGGAGTCAAACTTAAAAGCCTTTGATCTGGGTTTTGCAGAAGCAGCCAAAGCTGCCTAAGCCCTGACTAATAGCACGTCTATTGATTATCGTTGCAATCAGATTCTTATGATTAGACTTAATAAATAAGGAGGAACACCATGCCCTGGAGTGATGAATTCGAATGCATGCCGGTGGACAAACTTCAAGAATTTCAACTGGAAAAACTCAAAGAAACCGTTGCCTGGATATCTGAGAAAATTCCCTTTTATCAAAAAAAGCTCAAAGAATCGGGTATCTCGGCTGAAGATATTCGAGGCCTGGAGGACATCAGCAAACTGCCTTTCACCGAAAAAAACGACCTGAGAGATAATTACCCCTTTGGTCTTTGTGCGGTCCCGCTGGCGGATGTCGTCCGGGTTCATGCGTCTTCCGGTACCACCGGCAAACCCATTACCGGCCCTTACACGGCTGAAGATTTGGAACAATGGACCGAATGTATGGCCAGAAATCTATGGGCGGCCGGCGTCAGAAAAGAAGATATGGTTCAAAACGCTTATGGTTACGGTCTTTTCACGGGTGGATTGGGTTTTCATCAGGCTGCCACCAAAATCGGCTGTACCATTGTCCCCACCAGCTCCGGTCTGACCGAACGGCAGATCACGCTCATGAAAGACTTTGGTTCAAATGCATTGTTTTGCACGCCGTCTTACGCCCTCACGATTGCCGAACGGGCGCAGGAAATGAAAGTCGACATCAAATCCCTCCCGCTGCGTGTCGGTATTTTTGGCGCCGAGCCGTGGACCGCCCAAATTCGCGATGAAATTGAAGAACGCATGGCTATCAAAGCTCAGGAAGCATACGGTCTCACAGAGTTGTGCGGACCGGGGGTTGCATATGATGCCCAAGATCAAAACGGCCTTTACATCAACGAGGATCATTTTTTGGCAGAAATCGTTGATCCCCAAACCCTGGAACCGCTGCCCATCGGAGAGCAGGGCGAACTGGTGTTTACATCCCTTCAGAGGCGGGCCATGCCCATGATCCGCTACCGCACCAAAGACATTACCCGATTGTGGCGCGAGCCCGGACATGAAGGCCGCACGTTTATCAGGATGGACAAAATATACGGCAGATCGGATGATATGCTCATCATCAGCGGCGTCAATGTATTTCCATCTCAGATTGAAGCCTTATTGTTGGAAATCGAAGAGGTAGAGCCGCAATATCGACTGGTCGTCCGGAAAAAGGGCTATTTGGACCAGCTCACCGTTCAGGTGGAAGGCAGAAGGGAAGTCTATGAGGCCGGCAGCGAAAGACGCCATGAAATCGAAGGGAAGATCTCCGCTCACATCAAAGGGATGATGGGCATCGGTGTCGAGGTTGATCTGGTGGAGCCCAAATTTATTGCCCGCAGCGAGGGTAAAGCGCTGCGGGTTGTGGATGAACGGCCCAAGCAATTGAGGTGAAAAAAGTATATGCCTAAATTACCTCAGGGGTCGGGGTGTTTTTTTCACGACAAGATGAAAGCCCCGGTGCTTCCAATGGGCAGAGGGCGATTGCCGCCGAGAAAGGCAAAACACG
>JASFTQ010000101.1:0-13404 GCA_050053515.1 Desulfobacterales bacterium
TTGGGATTGCTGTGAACGCATTTGCAGGCTGGGGAAGAGGTTGGCACCACGGCCCCGGTTGGCACCGAGGCGGCTGGGGAATGGGTGGACCCGGCTATGGTTATAATCTGGGTGATGAAGAGATAAAGGCCCTTGAAAAAGAGCGGCGAGCTTTCTTTAATGAAACCGAAGCCCTCCGTCAGGATCTTTATGCCAAGGATCTTGAGCTCAGAAGTGAGCTGGCCAAGGAAGCTGTAGATACCAAAAAAGCTGCGCAATTGCAAAAAGAGATATCCAGGCTGGAGTCCCAACTTGACCAGAAGCGGATTGACCACATGATCAAGATGAGAAAACTCAGCCCCAACACGGGATTTGGACGCGGATACATGGGCGGAGGCGGAATGGGTTACGGCCCTCGCCGCGGTGGTGGCTATTGCTGGCAATAATCCGGTAAACATCAGCCTCGAACCCTTTAACAGGGGCGGTTGTTTTCAACCGCCCCTTTTGATATTTTGAACCTTGATATTCACCATAAAGCATTTTAAACTGATGCCTTAGGATAATATGGGCTTCCATAAATACTATTTCTGCAGCGGAGAATGAATTTCGATCCCAGGCAAATTAAAGACAGAATCCTCGCCAGAGTCTACCAAAGATATCCGGCCCTTTTCAAAAGGTGGGTCGAAAAGGCTGAAATCATCGAATTCAGCGAGGTCCCCTGGACCCCATTTGATGGTGAGATATCACGAAGCCGGATTGCGTTGATCACTACAGGCGGCGTTCACTTGTCCTCACAACAACTCTTTGATATGAAAGATCCGTATGGCGATCCTTCATTCCGGGAGATTCCGGCGAACACACCTTCGGAAAACCTTTGCATCACCCATAACTACTATGATCATTCAGATGCCGACAAAGATATCAACATCGTATTCCCGATCGAGCGGATCCGGCTGCTGAAACAATTTGGCGAGATCGGTGAAATAAACACACGGCACTTTTCGTTCATGGGACATCTTCTGGGTCCCCATATCGATAGGTTACTGAATGAATCGGCACCCCGGGTTGCGGGCATGTTGAAAGAAGATGGGGTAACCGTGTTGATCCTCACACCGGCCTGAGGGCTCTGCAATCAGTCCGTGGGGCTGATCCAGCGGGTCATTGAAGCAGCCGGAATTGCAACCATCTCCATTACCCTGTCAAAAGAAATCTCCCTCAAAGTAAAACCACCCCGGGCAATCTGCACGGGTTTTCCACTGGGTCATCCGCTGGGTTTTCCCGGTCAGTCTTTCCGTCAGCTTCAGATTCTTAGAATCCTGCTAAAATACATACAGGAAATTGACACGCCCGGCACCCTCATCGAACTTGAGCTCACAGGCGACGAAGATCCCAAGGTTGTTTGTAACGCCTGTGGTGTTTAAATCCTTTGTTCCTGTTAAACCTTGTATGTCGCGAATTTGGAATTATATTTTATCTAACACATTGTGGTATAAATTCGACGGATTTGATAATGTCCTGGAGATTAAAACAATGAAAAATTTTAGCAATATTATGATGATCGCAAAAAAAGTTATTCCGATCCCGTTACTGTTTATTTTGATTGTTTTTATGACTTCACAGGTATGGAGCCATGGCCCCAAAGGCCATGGGGATGTCTCGTTCACAGCGCTTGAAGCTGCAAAAAAAGGAATACAGCTCTATGACCGTTTGCTGGAAAGTGGCAAACTGGCAGATTCATGGGAAACCGAACTGGTGGATATCAGAGTGTTTAACCGAAATACCAATAACAAGAAAGAAGTCGTGGTGCAATTCAATCGCATGAAGGGCGAACCCCGTTCGGTATACATCTTTTTTTCCGATAAAGGCGAGTATAGCGGCTCAAATTTCACTGGTGAGTAAATTGTTGCAGGAGAAAAAACCATGAATGCCCATCATGTATCGGATACTCATGAGTTAGGACCCCGACTCGGCAATTGGCCGCTGCCGGGAAAAATCCTGGTTACCATCATTGTCATGATGATGGCAATCGGTTTTGCCGGTGCTCTGGGTCAGATCATTGTCCATGACATCATTCCGACATTCTGGAGTGAAAAAAGTCATCTCATTACCTACGGTAAAGCGGCAAATGAACCATCATCAGACCGCGGGGATCTGACAACCGGCAAAGGCCGAGGGGATTTGTTTGGTGATATTACCGAAGAAGAAAAAGCAACCGCCTTTTATCAAACCGACGAATTTATTTATGCCCTCAAATTCACCCATATCCATATCTTCGGTATGAGTGCAATTTTTATCCTCATCGGTGCAATTGTTCTATTTCTCGGTCTAAGCGTTAAAGCGCAAATCTGGCTGATTATACTTCCTTTTGTCGGAGTGGTGCTAGATCTTGGGTCTGTCTGGTTGAAAATATATATCCACCCGGCTTTTTTTTGGCTTCACATTCCCGGCGGGATGCTGTTCGGAGTGGTTTTTGCGGTGGATGCCGTTTTAATATTATGGCAGCTGTGGCGTCATCAATTGGTGGGGAAGAATTAAACAGTGAATACCCCAGCGAAAACCCCGCCCCATGATAGCTTCAGCAGGTGAAACCCTGAATCGAAGCCCCCCGCCCTAAAAGGTGAGATTTGCAGGGAAGCAAAACGATCAAATTTTACACCGCTCACATCAATGCCTGCTGGCTCATTCTGGCACGGCCTCGACCCAACAAAAAAAAATAATGCATAAATTATCTAAACATAAGCATGGAAAATTAAAATATCGGATTGCGGATTTTCATGAAGTTAACCAGATAAGGCCTTGAATAAGGGTCAATGCCAGGTTTAACAAAATCCTTGATTTTTATACCACAATGTGGCTATGATAAGATGTTAATACCGATACAATGGCTCACAAAACATGAAACTTATTCAAAGAAACCTTATTCTGGTCGTCATAATAGTAGGGATTCTTGCGTCCGGCATTCCGGCGATCACGTCCCCCTGCAACGCAGGCAAGCCCAGCCTCGATTTTCACATGCAAGTAACATGCTCATTTTCCTGTCATTCATTCATCCAGCACGCCATTGTGCCATCGTTTTTTTATATTATACCTGTGGCAGGTTATTTTATTGTCATGAACAAAAGCTTCATACCGGATGGGTTCTTTCCATCCTTCTTTAAGCCACCTCGAATTCTCTCTTAAATCAGGGTAATCAATTTTATATACCTTAAATTGTCTCATACTCCTTTGATTTTTGCTGTACATTTCAAACAATAGATGTTGTGATAATTTTCATAAGATAAATGAAAATTTTAAACGATTATAAATTCGTTAATAACTGGATAGGCTATGGAAGAAAAAAAATTCAATTTGCCGGCTGCGATAATTGTAACATCGGCGGTTGTGATTTCGTTGGTCGTCGTTTCTCTCCTGTGGGATGACTCCTCTTTAGAATCACTTAAAATGGCATCAACCCCGGAAAGCCATCCTGCGCCTGATTTTAGATTTCCCGATATCGACGGAAAAATAGTTCGTTTGTCCGACCACAGGGGAAAGGTCGTTCTTGTCAATGTCTGGGCGACCTGGTGTCCACCGTGTGTGTATGAAATGCCTTCAATGGAAAAGCTCTATAGAGAATTCACTGGGCAAAGTTTTGAAATCCTAACGGTCAGTATCGATGAGGGTGGGGGCGAGGCCGTCGCTCCCTTTATGAAAAAATACAAACTGACATTTCCCGCTTTGCTGGATCCTGCAGGAAGTATCAAAACATTGTACGGGATCACAGGTATTCCGGAAACATTTATCATTGACCCGGCAGGAATGGTAATCGGCAAAATAATCGGCCCGCGGGACTGGGCGACTCCTGAAGTGTTCCGCTTTTTCCGGAAGCTCATTCAACAATCCCGATCAACGAAAGAATAAAATGGGTTTCAATCAAGTAAAAAGAGAAATAATAACACTGATCTTGCTGTTTTTAACAGCAATAACAGGCCCGGCCTGGGCGTCCAATGCAGTAATTATCGATGATTATCAAATCCAGATTTTTAACGATCCTGAACCTCCGGTTGCGGGAAAAGAGGCGACGGTAATTATAAAAATTCTGCGGACCGGGGATTATACTCCTGCCAGAGGTGGGAAGGTATACCTGAACATAAGCAACAGTCTTCAGGCTGAATCCTCTAATGCGGGGTTAAATTTTAAAGACGCTGCAGAATATCAAATGGCTGACGAGGTGGATGAGTTCGGAAATTACGGGTTGAAGACGACGTTCAGCAAGCCTGCTAGCTATTTTATCAGTGTTGTCATAAAAGAATTGGAGGGTCGCATAATCAATGACCCGTTGACAGCCGGTTTCAGCGTCAATGTAAGATTTCCCGGCAGTTCAAACTTCCGGCTTTTATTGGTTTTATCTACAATCCTTATCATTACGATTGTTGGTCTTTATCTTGTCAATGTCAGAACAAAGGTAACGTCGGATGATGCCACGGGATTCAACATTCTGGATATTCAATGGGTAAAAAAACTTCTGCAGTCAAAATACATTCAGCCTGCTTTTCAAATACCGCTGTTGGGCTTTATGGCACTTCTAATCGTGTTGGCCTTTGTCGATACTCAGGATTCGGGAAAAAATACAGCCACCATCTTGATTTGGACGATATGGTGGGCCGGCATCATCTTCACGTTTGTGCTGGTCGGACGGCTGTGGTGCTTCATGTGCCCGGTGGGTGCTTTATCAGAATGGAGTTCCAGGATTTTTAAACCGCAGCGGTTTTTCCCGGTAAAGCTTCAAAATGTATGGTTGGCAAATTTTATGTTCGTCCTGTTGACATGGTTCGATATTCAGATCGGTGTGGTGCGAAATCCTGTGGTTACCGGCGCCATTTTGATCGCTATCATTGCCGTCGCAGTGGTGATCGGAATGTTATATCAAAGGCGGACGTTCTGCCGGTATCTGTGCCCCATCGGGGGTCTCATCGGCATATACTCCATGTTTTCAGCCGTGGAATTGAGGTCAAAGGACTGCGATGTCTGCAGAAACCATAAAAGAAAAGATTGCTATTTAGGCAATAACAGAGGTCATGGATGTCCCATGTTTGAGACAATACCCACACTGGATAGCAATAATCTATGTAACTTCTGCGGCGATTGTATCAAGTCCTGCCCTAAAAATAATATCATCATAAGAACGCGGCCGTTTTTCAAAGATGCCTGGACAACTCGAAAACGCTCCCTTGATGAAGCAGCCTTAGCCGTTGTCCTGGTGGGAATCAGTATATTTGTAACAGGCGATATGCTTAAACCATGGGCGGACTGGATGCAATCCGCAGTGAAATTGCTGCCGACTCGATTCCTTGGAATAGACTATTGGTATACCGCCGAGGTAATTACAAAGTCCGTTCTTTATTTTACTGTCTCGTTGCTCCTGATACCCGGTCTGATTCTTTTGGCTGCGGCCCTATCCAACCAGCTTGCGGGGCCGGCAAACCATCGCGGGCTCAAACAGACGTTTGTAAATTTCGGCTATATGTTTATTCCCATAGGACTTTCCATGCACCTAGCGCACAACGCCGGCCATCTTTTGAATGAATCCGGAGGGATTATTCCGGCCTTTCAAAGGGCGGTAAATGAATTTACCCCTTTTTATGCCGGCGAGGCCGACTGGCGCATTGCTTCCGCCCCGCTCATGGATGCCGCAGTCTTGTATTGGATTCAGATGAGTCTTTTTCTCATTTTTTACATATTCTCTGTTTATGCCGGTTATCGACTTGCCATGAATAACTACCCTGATATGCAGACAGCGTACAAGGCTTTAATTCCGATGATATTCATCTCTTTTGTACTGATGGTAGTTAACGTGTGGCTTCTCAATTTGCCGATGGCGCCCAGGCATATACATTAAACAAAAGGGAGCTTTTAAATGAGTAAAAAACCCAGGAAGATTTCAAGAAAAAACAAAAGAAAAAGACAAGGGACGCCTTCACCGACAAAAAAATCCCTGCCGTTAACAATTATTGTGACCCTTATAATTTTGATCGGTGGTTACTTCATGTATACCCATTACCTACGGGAATACCCAACAGATGCTGAAACAACAGCTCAGGCGGATGTCGATTCGCTAAGAGGCTACGAAACTCGACCGACACTGTCACCGGCAAGATTTGTCGGAAAGATTGCCAGGGCATATCAAGTAGCCAGAGACCATCGGGAGCTGCTCGACAGCCTTTACTGCTACTGTAACTGTAAAAAACATTTCGGACACAAAAGCCTCTTGACTTGCTATGTTGACACACATGCGGTGAATTGTTCGATATGCCTCGACCAAGCTTTTTATGCCTCATCGCGTTACCGGAAAGTGGGTGACATTGTCGCTGTGAGGACAGCAGTTGATAAAAGGTTCTGGCGACCTTTGCGCTAGGGCAAACTCAAGGTCCTCAGAGTTTCAAAAGCATCCGATGGCAGTTCTGCCTAAGTGAAGCAGGGCAGTTTTAGCAACCACCGTTGCAACTGCAAGGCATGTAATCCGTACCTGAATCAAACAGGATAACGGGGTCCAGCAGCCTTTGTAGACATCCGGCATGCTTTTTGCGTGAACTATAAGGTAAGATAAGGAACGCGAATATCCAAATTAGGGAGGAATCAACAAATGGCCAATATAAAAAACGAAGATGTTGAGACGTACGTGAGATTACTTATTTCAGAGGAGCTTGGCTTCGCACGCGATGGTGGTGAAAATTTCGAATGCAACCCCCAGCAGAACAAAAAGGATAGAAAATCACGGCACAAGCAACGGAACCTGAAGGATCAACTTGACCGGATGGAGGATACAAGCGATGATTAAATTGACAAGCTGCTTTCAGACGCATTTAAATGAAAAATTCAATAATTTCCGATCCATCTTGCAGATGAAACCCAAAATCTTCACCCTCATTTTTCTGATCGTTATAGGTGTTTTAACAACTGCCACGGAAAGTCAGGCCAATTCAAAGGATCTAAAATGGTATTCGTTTGATGAAGGCATGGCACTTGGAAGTTCAGAAGGAAAAAAAATATTCATACACTTTCGGGCCGATTGGTGCGGCTATTGCTATACAATGGCCAAGAAAACCTTCCGGAATCCAGCGGTAGTCGCATATCTTCAGAAAAATTTTATTTCAATACGGGTGGATTACGATCAAGAAAAGAGATTGGTATCCATGTTCAAAGTCAGAGGTGTACCGGACAACTGGTTCTTTTCGAAGGGGGGGGAGGTCATCCGTCGCCAAGAGGGTTATATACCACCGGACCAATTCCTGAAATTACTGAAGAAAATCTAAATGTGATTTAAAAGGAGGTGCTCCACCCGGAGTCCCGAGTTGTGGAAAAGGTTTTTTATTTCTGCTCTTTTGATTGCGCCAAGGCGTTTGCAAACCATCCTGACCGATATTTGAGGCACTGACCCCACCAAGTCGTGAGCGAGAGACGCCAAATATCCTTCCATCAGGCTTTCCGCCGTAAGATTTAAAATAAAAAATTGCCATTGCACAAATACGACTTTCCTGGAGGCATTTAGAATACGGATTATAGACCCCCTTAAGACGCCGGCACGGGTGAGTCTGTTAAGTGGAATTGGTTATTTTCTATACGGCCGCTTGCCTGAAGTGGGTACTTTATACACAATATTAAATACCGAATGGGGATTGAATTTGTGATTGGTTATTTTTTTGCACAAAGAAAGTATACATTTATACCTTGTTTTCAGATTGTTACAATTAATGTCCATTTAATTTTTTCTTTGGCACATGGATTGCTTTAATACAGGGAGACAATGCTTACCATAAAAAATTAGGCTATTTCATAAAAACCAAAGGAGACATCACCATGAAAAATAACATTATATCAGGATTCATTGTAATATTTTCGGCTTTTATCTTTACCGGAATCGGCACGAGCGCCCTGGCCGGCAGGGGTGGTATGGGTTACGGTCATCACGGGTCGATGCATCATGAATGGGGTCATCGCGAACCCGGGTGGCAACGCGGTGGTGGCTGGGGTCCCGGATATTGGGGTAATCTGGCCGATGATGAAATAAAAGCGCTGCAAAAAGAACGCAGCGCTTTTGTTGAAGCTACGGAGGATCTGCAGCAGGAGATTTTCCAAAAGCGCCTTGAATTGAGAAGTGAATTGGCCAAAAAGAATCCGGATGTTAAAGAAGCGGCAAAAATACAGCAAGAAATATCGAGACTCGAGACCGATTTCGACCAGAAGCGACTGGCTCATATCATGAAGATGAAAAAAATCAGTCCCAGAGCCGACAGGGGCTTCATGAGGGGTGGACCGATGGGCCCGGGCATGAGCTGTTATGGGCGTCCGAACTTTGAATCTTCGCAACATATGGGTTTTCAGCGCGGATATGGCATGGGACCCTATATGATGGGCCGAGGTCCGCAAAGCGGCTATGGCCGGGGACCCGCTATGATGGGTCGTGGTCCGGGCCGGATGGGTCGCGGGAAAATCCAAAGTTCACCGCAAATGGGCACCGGCCCAGAATATCGACAGGGTCGGGGTGTTTTAACCAAAAAAGATGCCAGATCAATCGTCAAAGATTATCTGACATCCACCCGGAACCCCAACCTGAAACTCGGAAAAATTGAAGACGCCGGAGATGCGTATAAGGCTGAGATCGTGACCAAGGATAATTCTTTGGTGGATCAGGTGCTCGTTGACAAATCCACCGGCTGGATGCAGCCGGCATATAAATAAATTGTTATCAGGCAATAATGGCCGTTAAGAAGATTAAGCGATGAACAGTAGTAGAAGAAATTTTCTCAAAGCTTTTATGGGCACTGCGTTGGGTACGGTTATGGCGCCGGCGTTAACTCTAGATGCTTTTGCAAAAAAAACTAAACCGGTGAGAGAATTTCGCTTTTCGGCTTCCAAAGCGAGGGTCAACCTCGGTGATGGTCCGGATTTTGTTGCCTGGACATACAACGGCCAGATTCCGGGCCCCGAGATCCGGGTTAAAGAAGGTGAGGTCATTCGAGTCGTGTTGCGGAATTACCTCCCCGAGGGAACCACCATCCACTGGCATGGAATCCCCTTGCCGAACGCCATGGACGGTGTCCCAGGAATCACGCAACCGGCCGTGATGCCCGGGGAAACATTTGTTTACGAATTTGAGGCCCAACCGGCCGGAAGCTTCATTTATCACTCCCATGCCAAATACCAGCTGGATCAGGGACTTTATGGCCCGCTCATCATCGAACCTTCTCGCTCAGAGGAAGCTTATGATCAAGAATACACGCTGATGCTCGAGGATTGGGTGATGCGGGACGGCGGTGGTGCGGCCCGCACGCGGCGACGGCCGGCTATGGGCGGCATGCATGGCATGATGCACCGTGGTCGAAATTTCGACACCACCGAGGGACCACTTGCAGAACCGGTTTATGACGGGTATGCCGTGAATGGCAAAATACACCCGGCGGTAGATCCCATTCGGGTGAGAAAGGGAGATAAGGTCAAACTGCGAATTGCCAATCCATCTGCGGCGACAATTTATTATCTTCGGTTGGCCGGGCATGTCCTGACCATCACGCATGCGGACGGCAATCCCATTAAACCCACAGAAACAGATGTGCTGCGAATCGGCATGGGGGAACGCTATGATGTGATGTTTGTTGCCGACAATCCTGGGCACTGGTTATTGGCCGCCGCCGAGCAGGGATTCGGCGAAGGCCGGCTTCGTGTTCCTGTTTTCTACGAAGGCGTTCAGCGACAAAATGCAATTGCACCCGCTTTCCGCTCAGCATTACGCATGGCGGCCTATCGGGACTTTGAAGCGGCAAACCCATCAAGTTATGGAGCAGTGGGGGATGCCAGGTTTTACGATCAGATTCTCAGCGGCGGGATGCATTCCCCCCATTGGACCATCAATGGCCGGAGCTATCCCGATGCAGATAATTTAATGGTCAAGAAAGGGGAGCGGGTTCGCCTGCGCTACGGCAATCACAGCATGATGCCCCACCCCATGCATTTACACGGTCATTTCTTTAAAATAGTAAATCCGGCCTTGCCCCGGCAACGATGGGTCGCCAAAGATACTCTGGTAGTGGAGCACATGGAAAGGATCGAAGTTGAGTTCGAGGCCGACAACCCTGGAAACTGGTTTCACCATTGCCACAACCTCTATCACATGGAAGCGGGAATGGCCAATGTTATTAGGTATCAATAAACCACTTGAGTCGTGGTTAAATTAAAGGGAGATTTGCGAAAGATGTCATCACAAAAATGTATTCACATCGGTTCTATAATTTTGCTTATCATCCTTGGGCCGCTAACCAACCCCGCTGATGCACTTGCGGGGTGGGGAAATTATGGCAGCTGGCACATGGGGCCGGGGATGACCGGTGGATGGGGTATGGGTTGGATCATGTTAATATTTTGGATTTTGGTTCTGGTCGGTCTGATACTCATTATAAGATGGTTGGTGCAAATGACCGGTGGAGAAAAAAGACCCACCCGCTCTTCCAGGGCCATTGATATTCTGAAAGAGCGCTATGCCCGGGGGGAAATTAACAAAGCAGAATACGAAACAATGAAGAAAGATCTGGCAACTTAAACTGGATGGAAGGCCACCCATAAGCCCAACAAGAGACGATTTTTTCTTTACAATGATCATGTATGCAGTAGTTTTAAGGCATGGATATCAGGCCTTTAAAACGAGATCCATTTACAGAATTCTACACTTTTTAGGTTTGTCTTTTTGTAAGTAAATGCCTGTTTTATGAGGCTTTGCAAAGGTCGATTGCATAAATTAAATTACTAGTTTACTAAACTATTTGAATTTATTGGTTTCTAAACCGGACACTACTGATAATATCCATACTTTAAACTAAAAGGGCTGTTGCCCAAACCATTTTGAGCGGCCATTAAGGCGTTTTTGCCTATCAGTCTTATCCAGCTGAAAGCGGGACTGCAATCCCGCCGGCAGGCGGGAATCAAAAAGTTCTAGAAAAGCAAAAAGGGATTTGGGCAACAGCCCGTAAAGATCCAAAAATTTTTTTAACCAGATCAATCAAGGAGGCTTTAAAGTGAAAATATTCGGGAAAACTACAAAAACAGCGATAGATCCGGTGTGCAAAATGAAAGTAAACACTGATAAGACAGATCTTGTCCTTGAATGGCAGGGCAACCCATATTACTTTTGTGCGGATGCCTGCCGCAAAACTTTTGAGGCAGATCCCGATAAGTTTGCAGCCAAAGCTGCCAAAGGTCTATGGGGCCGTTATATGGATCGACTCAACAAAGCAACCGGCGGCAGCCCGCCGAAGTGCTGTGGATAATAGCATTGGTCGGCGCTTTTGTGGACTTATTTATTATCGATAGGTATATCGGGGCCACGGCCAGAATTTTAACCGCACTCATAACTTTTACAATATTGGGAATTACATGTAATCGATTGTGCTTGCAGTTGGATCTTCACTTTCACTATTTTGGAGCTGAAACGAATCCCATTCTTTTTTCCATTGGTAGTATGGGAGGGGCGGTTGTCGCCGGTTTAGTGATTGGCGTATTGCTTTTCAGTGAGGAAGGCAACATCATACTATCTAAATTTGGTTTTTAATTTGGAATTGAAATATACACTATAATTAAACGGTTATCTCGTTAAACATAGCTATATTAATATGACCTCATTATAGATACAATGTTAATGCCCCGCGCCAACCCTTCTCCAAAGCCAGCAGCATCGATATCAATTATTACAGCGTATATCCGGTTGTAATATATTTAAAACCTAAATCAAGGAGATCAAGATGATGACCCGCATGATCCTTATTTTCATCTTCGCATTAATCTATCTTGGGTGTGCAGCAAAACCGGTCAAAATTGAATTTGCCGTCGATCACCCGGCCAATCCTTCAGCGCCCGAAACGGCTTTTTTGCCGATTCCCAATCCGTTTGAAGAACGGACAGCATCTTTTGTTGTTCCTGAGGACAATACCGCCATAGGACACGATAAACATAAAGACATGCAGATGCATCATCAGAAGGAGGCTCAAAAGAACAAGGAGTCTCACAAAAAGCCAGTGAAGCCATCTGGTAATAAACATTCACACGGGGAACACAATTGATGAAACGCCATATAAACGTAATCTGGTCTGTAATTATTTTGCCTTTTCTGATCATAAGTTGCGCCGGTATGCCGAAAGATACAGGTTTTAAAGACGTGCAGCAATTAGTCGATACACGCATGGACTTTCGGTTGCATTGGAACCGGGGTTCAGATGAAGACAAAGAAGTGGATAAGGCTATTGAAAACCTCGTGGCCGATGAATTGACAATCGATGAAGCCGTTCAGATCGCCTTGCTCAACAACCGGTCCCTGCAAGCGGAATACGAAGAACTCGGTATCACTCAGGCGGACGTTGTTAGAGCCGGACTGTTGAAAAACCCGACTTTTCTGGGATTGGTGCGCTTCCCTGAAGACTCCTCTGAAGATACCAATCTTGAATTCGAGGTGGCGCTTGATTTTCTTGACATATTTATGCTGCCGGCCAGAAAAAAACTCGCTGCCGCTCAATTTGAGCAGGCCAAATTACGGGTGTCGAACGAAGTTCTTAATCTGGCCACCGCGGTCAAGAAGACGTATTTTGAAGTACTCGGTGCCCAGCAGATAAAAGCCATGCGGGAGCAAATTGCTGCGACTTCTAAAAACGCATTCGAATTTGCTCAGCGACTTTATCAGGCAGGAAATATCAGCGAGTTGGAATTAAATCATCAACACGGCCAATATGAGCAAGCCCGACTGGAGTTGGCCGCGAGTCAAAAAAATATTTTCACTGCCCGCGAACAATTGACGCGTTTGATGGGTGTGTGGGGAAAAAATACGGCCTGGCGGATTGGAAACCAGTTGGCTGACATACCACGGCAAGAAATTCCTCTCGACCGCTTGGAGTCTCGGGCGATTTCCAATCGACTTGATCTTGCGGTTGCACGTCACGAAGCTGAAATTATAGCCCGGGCGCTCGGAATCACGCTGGATTGGCGATGGTTGGGGTCGGCCGAAATTGCCGTCAGTGCGGAACGTGACACAGATGGCGGGTGGGTGGCAGGGCCATCGTTATCTTTGGAACTGCCGATTTTTGATCAGCACCAGGCAGACATCGCCCGCCTAGAATCTCAATTACGGCAAAGCCAGAAAAAAATTTATGCTTTGGCGGTGGATATCCGATCAGAGGTGAGGACCCAGCGAAACATGCTCATGATGACACGGAATCTAATCGAACACTATAAAGCGGTTATCATGCCGCTTCGCAAACGCATCGTCTCACTCACCATGCAAAAATATAACTACATGTTGTCAGGGACGTTCGAATTGCTGACCGTCAAACAACAGGAATTTGAAGATCATCAAAAATATATTGAAGCGGTCCGTGACTACTGGATCATCCGGGCCGAGCTTCAACGCAC
>JASFTQ010000102.1:0-13400 GCA_050053515.1 Desulfobacterales bacterium
CGGGTGTCTCTGTCAGCACCGAGCCTTTGGTGCGATTGGTTGATATGTAAGCGAGCGCTAAGGAGGTCAGCATAAACACGATCGCAGCAACGGTTGTCGCTTTGCTGAGAAAAGTTGATGCGCCGGTGCTGCCGAATAAGGTCTGGCTGGCGCCTCCGCCGAAGGCAGCCCCCATATCGGCCCCTTTGCCCGTCTGGAGCAAAACGATCATAATCAGGGCGATGCAGACAATTATGTGAATTATAAGGAGTATGGGAGACATAATATTGTTGGAATTAACCTTTTTTGAATTTTATGATCTTGCTGAACGTTTCAGCATTCAGGCTGGCCCCGCCCACCAGGGCGCCGTCGATATCCGGCCTGTCCATGAGATCTGCAATATTCTCCGGTTTGACGCTTCCGCCATAAAGTATTCTGGTGGCACCGGCGAGCGTTTGGCCGAATAACTCACTCAAGCGTGAACGTAAAAAATGATGGACCTCCTGCGCCTGATCACTGGTCGCGGTTTTGCCGGTGCCGATCGCCCATACCGGTTCGTAGGCAATAACCAAAGTCTTCAAGTCGTCGGCAAAAAATCCTTCTAAACCCTTTTTGAGCTGTTTGTCAAGTACTGAAAAGGTTGAATCGGATTCACGCTCTTGTTCGGATTCGCCGATACAAAAAATCGGCATGAGACCGTGTTTGACGGCAGCAGCAATTTTCTTATGAACGGTTTCGTCGGTTTCGCCGAAATACTGCCGCCGTTCCGAATGGCCGACGATGACATAGCGACACCCCGTCGATACAAGCATGGGGGCTGAAATTTCACCGGTATAAGCACCTTCTGTTTCCCAGTGCAGATTTTGGGCCCCCAGCAAAACCCGACTCCCTTTAAGCGTTTCTGCTACCGAAGCAAGGGCGGTATACGGCGGGGCGATCATCACCTCTGTATCGGATATCCCTGCGACCCGATTGATGAGTTGCCTGCCGGTTTCAACCGCTTCGGCGCAAGTTTTAAACATCTTCCAGTTACCGGCAATAAGTGGTTGACGATCTTGCATGGGTTGCACTCCTTTGACCTGTCCGCCGCAGGAGACTGCGGCAGGCGGGCGTTCATCATTGCCTGTTCGATATTCGACCCGGCTGCCTTCGACATGAGCTCAGGCCGAATGTAGCTCGTCGCAGGCTGCGGTTTAAAAGAATTGACCGGTGAGCCGAAAGCAATATATTCCATTCCGCGCTGCGAAGCACTGCCGAACGGCAGAACTCCCGCCCACCAGGGCCGGAAGCGTCACTCCGGCTGAGAAAACCTGTCACGCCGATCGGCGTGTTTCAACATTACGGGGCTGGCCAGCAGAATAAGGATATCACCGACTGGCCCGTTGCAAACCAGCAGTGCAGCTGCTATCAACCAGAAATTATTACCCATAATATAGCCGGAGGCCTCTGGTATGACAATATAAACGAGTAAATCAGCGGCAGAGAGAATAATTAAACCCCATATCCCCCATTTTTTTAGATTCCAAACGCTGAAACCCAGGATAATAAGGGGGATCATAAACACCAAAAATTTGGCTGCCAGAATATTCGCTAATTTTTCAGGCATGTTCGGGTCCGTGGCCAGCCATAAAACGGCTTTGAAAATAGCCAGCCACCCGACCGCCCAGATTTGCCACGGAAAAATGTTAACCATTCTCCATTCAGGGAAAATGTGAAACTTATCAGCTATCGTTGCGCTATCAGCCCTGCCGTTGCCAATGTCAGAAGGCGGCCCGGTTTTTTTAAACGACACCGCTGTCTCCTCTCAAGGTCGTCCATCCTAAATCTGGAACTAGATAAATCCTTTATCATAATCTTTATTAGAGGCAAATTCAAACCGCCCCTGCCAGGGGCGGTAACGCAGTCCATACATCACTGTGACCGGCCTTTAAAGTTCGGCGCCGATCATTGCCATAAGATCTACCATTCTGTGCGAATACCCGGCTTCATTGTCATACCAGGATAACACCTTAACCATATTATCGATGACATGGGTGGTGGCTGCATCCACAATAGAAGAAAAAGACGAGCCATTAAAATCAATCGATACCAGCGGCTCATCGTTGTATCCCAGAATACCCGAAAGCGATTCCTCAGAAGCTTTTTTTAAAGCATCGTTGACATCCGAAACCGTGACGCCTGTTTTTTCAACGGTTGCCACAAAATCGACAATTGAAACGTTGGGTGTCGGCACCCGTATCGCAAGGCCGTTGAGTTTGCCTTCAAGCTCGGGAAGAACGAGAGCAACCGCCCTGGCCGCGCCGGTGGTGGTGGGGATCATCGAGAGGGCTGCCGCACGGGCCCTGCGGAGGTCTTTGTGGGCAAAATCCAGTATCCGTTGGTCTCCGGTATATGCATGTACGGTTGTCATCAGGCCGCACCTGATGCCGAAGTTTTCCAGAAGGACTTTAGCCACCGGTGCAAGGCAGTTGGTGGTGCATGAAGCATTTGAGATAATATGATGCTGCCCTGGATCGTAGCGGTGCGAGTTGACCCCCGTAACCAGGGTGATGTCGGGATCCTGGGCCGGTGCGGAAATGACGACCTTGCGCGCACCCGCAGCCAGATGTTTGGATGCATTTTCGCGGTCTCGAAATAAACCGGTGCACTCCGCCACAACTTCGACGCCAAAATCTTTCCAGCGCAATTGTTCAGGATTTTTAATAGATGTGATGAACACAGGGTTTTCCTCAACCTCTATGACGTCCTCCTTTACGGCGACATTTAAATCCAGTCGACCGTGAACGGAATCGTATTTGAGAAGATGGGCCATGGTGGTTGAGTTGGTGAGGTCATTAATAGCCACCACCTCTACATCGGGATTTTTCAAAGCGGCCCTAAAGACGAGGCGTCCGATCCTGCCAAACCCGTTGATACCCAGTTTTATGCTCATAGTACCTCCTCTAAATTTTTACTTAAAACGAGGGCGTCTTCCCTGGTCTCCGAATAGTAAAAAGGTCTTCTTCCAAGGCACTGGAATCCGAGCTTTTGATACATTGAAATTGCCGGCGTATTTGATGGTCTTACCTCAAGCACAGCCGTTGCGGCACCCTTTCCACGGGCCAGTGTGAGGCACTCATCGATCAGCCGTGAAGCAATACCGCGGCGACGCCATTGCTGGGCTACCGCGACTCTCAAAAGATGCATTTCATCGCTGACTACCCGATAACAGACGTAAGCGATGATCCGGGTGGAATTAGCATTTTCCTGCCGTCTCAGGGTGTAACAATAAGCATTTTCGCAGTTTAATTCCCCCAAAAACAAGGAGCGCGGCCAGGTCCGCTGAAAGGATTGTCTCTCTATTAGCAGAATCGCATCTAAATCGGCTTCAATCATAGCCCCGAAATTACAAGTGGGCAATGTTTAACTCCGCTTGTTACCCTTTAATATGCCACTGGCCAGCGAGATGCTTTTTTTTCCGTAAACTTCCAAACTTGCAGCCAACCCGTTAAGTTCCATTCCCTTTCGGGTTGTGACGGCCCTGAGTAAAATTGGAAGATTCACGCCTGAAATGACCTCCACCCGCCCCTCTTCAAGAAAAGAATAGCTCAGATTACTGGGTGTGCCGCCGAACATATCCGTCAAAATCAAAACCCCCTGTCGACGATCAACCTTTTTGATTCCGGCGGCGATTTTCTCGCGCAGCTTGTCGGCGCTTTCATTAAGGTCGATAGATACCGATACAATATCTTCCGATTTATTACCGATAATAAATTCTGCCGCTTCGATGAGGGCGTCACCCAGTTGACTATGGGTTACCAATACAATTCCGATCATCAGTTTTTACTCTTCGCATAAGTCTTGGTTTTTTTCAGCACCGGGCCTTACTGGCCGATATCCCGATGAATCATTTCGACTTGAAGCCCCGAAGCATTGGCATGGTCATAAATAGCTCGGGAAATCACAACAGAGCGATGGCGACCGCCGGTGCAACCAACCGCAACGGTAAGATACGCCTTGCCCTCCTTTTCGTACAACGGAATCAAATAGTCAAGCAAATCTAAGTATTTATTCAAAAAAACCCGGGTTTCTTCCTTTTCCAACACATATTTTTTTACCGCTGATGTTTCACCGTCCAGAGTCTTCAATTCAGGAACAAAGTATGGGTTGGGTAAAAAGCGTACATCCACAATCAGGTCAGCATCATGTGGAATTCCATATTTATAACCAAATGAAACAATATATATGCGCATGGGAGTCAGTTTGATGACCTTTTGCGCAATGTTGAGAATAATCGATTTTAGCTCATGCACATTGTAATGGGAGGTATTGATGACATTGTCTGCCGCTTTTTTCAGATCTTTCAGCATCTCTTTCTCGGCCCGGATGCTTTCCTGTACAGTTTTGCCCCGTGATATCGGATGATGCCTGCGAGTCTGGCTGTAACGCTGCAACAAAATTTGCTCGTTGGCTTCAAAAAAAAGTATTTCGAAATTATGTCCTTTTTTTCTGAGGGTATCAAATACATTTTTATATTTTGCAAGAAAGCCTTTTTCGCGTAAATCCATGACAAAAGCGAGGCCGGCAATTTCAGATTCGCTTTCAATCGGCAATTCTAAAAATTTCGGCAGCAAATCCACCGGCATGTTGTCGACACAGTAGAAACCGGCATCTTCAAACGCCGCAACAGCAGTGCTTTTTCCGGAACCTGAAAGCCCGGTAATGATAATGATCTTATGTTCTTTCACGTTTACCAATCGGGCCGAGCCAAATTCAGAGAGGATAAATATCGCAGTGTAGTGGGGCAGGAATTGGTTGTCTTGTATCCGCCGGCATCTGGTCGTCACAAAAAATGCCCCGTTCCCTATTCATCTGAAATAGACGTTTTCCCACGGCAAGCCCTGTCCCTGGGGGCAGACAAGCGCCCTTGGAAAATCAATTATGTCAGCAGATACACTGATGTGAGATTAAAATTCCTCATCCTCCTCTTCAATGATTGAATAAATTTCATTGCTATCCGTTGCGTTCAATAACCGCTCTTTGAATGGCTCGTGTTTTAATATGCGCGATATTCGAGCGAGAAGTTTTAAGTGCAGACCCGTAGAATTTTCCGGTGTGATCAGTAGAAAAAAAATGTGCGTCGGCAGACCGTCCATGGATTCAAAGTCGACGCCCTTGCGGCTTAAACCAAAACCAAGAACAAGGGATTCAAGATCTTTGTATTTACCGTGCGGGATTCCAATGCCACCTCCGATACCGGTGCTGCCGAGCTTTTCCCTTTCCAGAAGCACCCGCATCAGATCCTCTTGACCGACCTGGGCGATTTTCGCAATCGGAATCACAAGTTCTTCCAAAATACCCTTTTTGTCATGTGATTTCAGATCGCTGAGAATGGCCTCTTTTTGTAAAACTTCAAGAATTCTCATCAAATATTACCAAACAATCTTTTTTGAGTCCAAAATTAATGCACCACCGGGTGTAAGACAAATTTTGCCCGCCACGACCCTAATCAACGGGGCAAGGCGGGCAGTTAATTGAAGGGTCGGGGTGTTTTATTCACGGCAGGATGCCGGGTTGTTGCCTGCCAAGCCTGACAGCGGCAACTACCTTGCATTTTACTGCCGGCTATCTAAAACGCTCACACCAACAAGAACCGACGCCGTGTTTTGCCTTTCTCAGCGGCAATAGCCCTCTGCACCTTAGAAGCGCCGGGGCGGTCATCTCGCCGTGAAAAAAACACCCCGGCCCCTCAGTTAATTGTCATACCAGGCGGTACTAACTGCTGGGCTGAATCAAACCGTAATGTCCGTCTTTTCGGCGATAGACAACATTGACTTTGTCTGTTCTGGCGTTGGTAAAAACGAGGAAGCTATTGTTAACCAGATCCAACTGCATGACGGCTTCTTCTACATCCATTGGCTTGTAGTCGATATTTTTGATGCGGATCTGCTTTTCGAGATCATCCTCTAACGGTTCGGTTTCCAGTGCAGCTATGCCTTTGCTCCTGTTTTTAGCCCCTGTGCGACGTTCTCTGATTTTTTGTTTGCTCTTTTTAATTTGTATTTCAAGTTTATCCAGCACCATATCGATGGCGGAATACATGTCGTTTATTTCTTCTTTGCCATTTATGTTGAGCCTATCACCGATGATATTAATTTCAGCGATATGACGAAATTTCTCAACCGAAAGGACTACATTTGCTTCAGCGGGATTGTCGAGCAACCGGTCAAAGCGATCCAGCTTCTCCATCACGTAGGACTTCAAATGTTCTGAAGGATCGAGGTTCTTAAAGGTTACCGATGTTTGCATATTTAGCGCTCCTTATACCTGTTTACGTTTATTCGACGGCAAGACATTCAGCATTTCACGGTACTTGGCCACAGTGCGGCGGGCGATGTTGATATGCGATTCCTTTAGGAGTTTCGAGATCTTATCATCGCTATATGGCTTTTTGGGATCTTCGCCGGCAATGATTTGCCTGATTTTTTCTTGAACGCTGGCCGAAGCAATGGCTCCGCCTTGAGCACGTTGAATAGAGCTGTTGAAAAAATACTTCAATTCAAAAATGCCCTGTGGCGTATAGGCATACTTGTTGGTGGTCACCCGGCTTATGGTTGATTCATGCATGCCGATATCGTGAGCCACATCTCTGAGCACCATCGGTTTTAGATATGCAATACCGCTTTCGAAAAACTTTCTCTGGAATTTCAATATGCTTTCCATAACCCGATATATCGTTTTTTGGCGCTGATGGATGCTTTTGATCATCCAGGCCGCTGATCGCAGTTTGTCTTGGATATAATCCTCCGCCTCGCCCGAGATTTTTTTACCGTGGCTTAAGGATTTTTTGTAAAAGGGATTGACCCTGAGTTTCGGCATCCCATCATCGTTTAGCGTAATCACGAACTCATTGTCGAATTTATAGACATAGATATCGGGTATGATGTATTGGGGTGGTTCCTCGGAAAATTGGCGTCCGGGTCTGGGTTCCAATCTTCTGATGATACTCACGGCCGAAATTACATCATCCATATTTACTTTTAATGCCCGGCAGATCGCCTTGTAATTTTTCTTTTCCAAATTGCCCAGATGGTTTTTGATAATTTCGGTGACCATAGTATCATCAACACCCAAATGTTCGGCCTGCAGCAAAAGACATTCTTTGAGATCCCTGGCACCCACGCCAATCGGATCAAAGGATTGAATCAATTCTAACACCATCCTGACACTGTCAGAGGTTGATTCGCTCATACGAGCCAGTTCATCGATGGGAACATCCAGGTATCCGTCTGAATTCAGATTGCCGATGATAATGCTTCCAATGTTTTGATCCTCCTCTTTTGGACATGTCATTAGCAGTTGCCAGAGGAGATGTTTATGCAAAGACTCTTTGGTTGCTATAAAGGCCTCGTACCGCGGGGCTTCTTTGCTTTCGGATTCTACATTATATCTGCCGGGTGTGTTGTACTCGTCGAGATAATTACTCCAGTCGATATCATCCGGGATTTTTTCCTCTATGGTGACTTCCTGATCCGAAGGGTTTGTATCAGCACCCGCATCGCTTGACTCGGGGGCAGATTCATCACCTGTTGTATCCTGGACCTCTTCTAAGGCTGGATTTTCCTCCAGTTCCTGGCGGATGGTCTCCATTAACTCCAGCCTCGACAGCTGCAGCAGTTTGATCGCCATCTGAAGCTGGGGCGTCATTATGAGTTGCTGGGTTAGTTTTAGCTGTTGTCTGAGTTCAAGAGCCATTTTAAAGCCTAAACTCGTTTCCCAAATAAATCCGTCGGGCAGTTTCGCTGGAGATTATTTTTTCAGGGGAGCCAAACTCGATAATTTTACCATCGTTTAATATATATGCTTCATCACATGATTCAAGCGTTTCTCTCACATTGTGATCAGAGATGAGTACTCCGATTCCCCGTTCCCTGAGATGGGCGATAATCTTTTTGATGTCGATAACGGCAAGCGGATCTATGCCGGCGAAGGGCTCATCCAGCAAGATAAATGCTGGATTGGTAGCCAGGGCCCGGCTAATTTCAAGGCGCCGTTTTTCACCGCCCGAAAGCAAAACGGCCTTTTGCGCCGCTAGATGCCGTATGCCCAACTCTTCAAGAAGCATATGGGTGCGCTCCTCTTGTTCCGATTTTGTAATGGGCAAGGTTTCAAGGATCGCCATTATATTTTGCCTGACTGTGAGCTTGCGAAATATTGAAGTCTCCTGGGGCAGATATCCGACCCCCCTGCGGGCCCTCAGATACATCGGATACTCGGTAATGTCTTCCTCGTTGAGTAAAACCCGTCCTGCATCTGGTCTTACGATGCCGATGGTGCAATAAAAGGTAGTCGTTTTACCGGCCCCATTCGGTCCCAGCAGGCCCACGACCCGCCGGTTTTCGACATCCAGGCTTACGGAATCGACAACTTTTCTGCCGTTATAAGTCTTGCCCAGTTTTTTCAAAGACAATCTTGCCATATTTTATATTAATTTGTCCCGGTTTGAAACACCGCTTCAACACGGTTTTTTTTACCACGCGTAGCCCTGATGCTGTTATCATCCATATAAAGGGTAATTGTTGATCCTGCAATAGAATTCTTACCGTCCCTTACCCAGGAGTTGGCCCCGGTTAAAACAATAGTTCGGTTTTTTTGGGTATACACAGCCTGTTGCGTCTCTGCCAAAACATTACCAAAACGGATCGTGACTTTCCCCCTGGCAACAATTTTTTGAATGGCATCTTGACCGGCAACGGGTTTGTTCTTTTTTTCGGATGCCTCATAATGGATGTCAAGGCGGTTGGCCGTAATGACGGTATCTCCCCGGCTTGCCGTCACGTTGCCGCTAAATTCTGCTACTTTTTGGTTATTATGGATAACCAGCCTGTCGGCCGATATGTAAACCTGTTCATCCCCTTTTTGACTGTCAGCTGAAAATTTCTTGGCCAAAAAGCCATGTGTTTGACCGCTTGCTGATTTCTCATGGGCCGCGTATGTTATTGCCGCCGGAATCAGGCCGCTTAATATTACAGCAGCAATCACAATCGGTACAAAACGATTAAAGGCTAAGCTACAGCGAAAAAGCCTCACTAAAGGTTCCCTTGACTTTTCCCTCAAAAATGGTCTTGTTCGTATTCAAATCCATAGACATCTTGTCGGCCACGATCTGATAAGAGGCCCCGTGTATTTCCACCGGTACCCGGGTGCTAAGCAACCGGCTTTTATGATGATAATTTAGTTTTTCTGTAACCAGGCGCGAGTTATCATTTTTCACCACTACATTGCCCGCAACTTCCATGTCTTTTGAATCGGATTGGAGGGTGCCGCTTTTGGCCGTAATAAAAATTTTTTGCTGATCCTTTAAAAAGAAGGTGATTGTCAGCTCCTGGAGAATGACCTGCTTTTTGGAATCAACATACTGTGCTGATGCTGCATCTAAGACCCATTCTTTAACGCCGTTGCGAGTTGATGTTTGGTGAATATCATCAATCGTCAATGAGGCATTGCCGGGGATTGACGTCAGGTAATCGTCGGGATTCTCGGAAATCGTTCGATAGTTATAAAACACGGCGACGGTGAAACTGATAGCCGAAAAGATGACTAAAAGTAAAATATATCTGATTCTTTTAGGATAACGCGTTGTCATTTACATAAAAGCCGCTATGGCTCGTTCCCACAGCCCCTGGGATTTAAGGATCAATTCACAAACTTCTCTAACGGCCCCTCTGCCGCCTTTTGCCGAGGTAACCATGGCGGCATTCGTTTTAACGAGCCCGCAGGCATCGGACACGGCAATCGACACGCCGACATTTTTCATGATCGGCAGATCGGGCAGGTCGTCACCAACGTAGGCGATTCCTTCAGCCGCCACGCCAGTTTTTTTTGAAATTCGGGAAAGCAGAGAGGCTTTATCCTCTACACCGTCGAAAATATGCACGATCCCGAGGTTACGGCACCGATAGCTCAACGCTGGTGAACGTCTTCCCGTGACGACACCAACTTTGATGCCGGCATTGCCGAGAAGTTTCAATCCAAGTCCGTCTTTGACATCGAAGACCTTGGTTTCCCGGCCTTTATCATTGTATATGACATCGCCCCGGGTTAAAACGCCGTCCACATCAAGTAGCAGAAGTTTTATTCGTTTCAGCTTATGATCTAAAAGGGATGTGTTTTCAGTCATTTGATAATAGCGGAATGAATCATCAGCCCGTCAGACTCCGACGGATCAAAGAACTCCTCGACGCCGCCAAGCCGGCCTCTGCGGGATCGAATTCGTTACCAAATTCAGATCACCTCCCTGATGGATTTTAGACAAGAGACCAATTCGTATAAACCCTCTAATTTCAGTGAATTGGGTCCGTCACACAGTGCTTTGTCGGGTTCCTTGTGAACTTCCATGAATATACCATCGGCACCGGCCGCAACTGCCGCCCTGGCCAGCATAGGCGCGAATTCACGCTGACCGCCGGACTGCTTTCCCGCTCCCCCGGGGAGTTGGATGCTGTGCGTAGCATCAAAAACCACCGGCCAACCCGTTCGTTGCATGATCATTATGCTCCGCAAGTCGGCCACCAAATTATTGTAGCCGAACATCGTGCCTCTCTCGGTAATCAGAATTTTACGGTTACCGGTGGATATAACCTTGCCCAAAACATTTTCGATATCCCAGGGGGCGAGAAATTGGCCCTTCTTGATGTTTATCGGCTTGCCCGTTTTTGAAACGGCCAAGATTAAATCTGTCTGCCGGCACAAAAAGGCAGGGATTTGGATAATGTCCAGTACTTCGGCGGCGGCCGCAACCTCATCGATCCGGTGGATATCCGATAAAAGCGTGATGGCCAACTCTGACTTGATCCGTTGCAGGATCTTCAAACCTTCCTGCAGCCCGGGCCCCCTGAAGGAGTCGATAGCGGTGCGATTGGCTTTATCATAGGAGGCTTTAAATATAAATGGAATATCCAGCTGTTGCGTGAGCTTTTGCAAAAAGGACGCAATCTCAAAGGTGGTGTCGTAATTTTCGATGACACAGGGTCCGGCAATTAAAACAAGCGGAAAGCCCTGGCCGATATTTATTCCGTTTACTGTCAGTGGGTGGCCCATAAAATTTTAACGAACGCCGAAGACGCTAAGACACTGGTTTTTAAATCATTACTATTTATCGTGTGAACCACTAAAAGTCAAGAAACGAAAAACAGCCCTTGATTAAGGGCTTTTTTATTGTTATTAATTCTAATTTTATCAACCGTGTAAGGCATATTATAAACCATTGAAAGTTAAAAAGAAAACTTTAATTTTGGGGTGTGTTGCCCTGGGGTGCCTCTTGATTGTGCTGCTGCTGGTGCGGTTTCTCATGCTTCGGTTTGAGGCCGAAAAACCCGCCGTTCAAATAAAGCTGCAATCCATGGCAATTGCCGCCTCAGCGGATATCCCTGTGGTGGTGTCCGATCAAAAAAGTGGTGTGCGATCGATATGGATCGGGGTATACAAGGATGGCATCGAAAAGGTTTTATTTGACAAGCGGTTTCGACCTTCATCGGCACCGGGAAGGCAGCATAAGGTCTCCGTGAAGGCGACCATCGAGCCCGGCAAATTGGGATTTGGTGATGGCCCGGCAACAATTCGCGTGGTCGCCAGGGATTATTCTTGGCGCCGATGGTGGCACGGAAACACCACCTATCTGGAAAAGCGGGTTACTTTCGATACACAGTCTCCCGACGTGGAAGTATTAAGCCGACACCACTATCTGCGTCGGGGTGGAGCCGGGCTTGTTATTTACAGACTCTCAGAGCCCTGCCGAACTAGTGGCGTTCATGTTGAAGGTAATTTTTTCCCCGGCCATGCCGGTTATTTTAAAGATGATAAGATCTTATTGGCCTTTTTTGCCCTGGGTATCCAGCGCGGACCGGACACCAAAATATACCTTAGCGCCTCCGATCTGGCCGGCAATCGCACCGAAGCCGGGTTTTCGTATCACATTCGGCAAAAACGCTTTAAACCGGACACGGTTAACATCACCAATAAATACCTTAATTTGAAAATACCGCAGTTAACCCGGGAAGGCCCACTTGATGCGCAAGCCCCCTTGGTCGAAAAGTTTGTCATCGCCAACAGTGAACTGCGACAAGAAAACTTTCAAAGAATGGCTGAACTCGGCGGCCTCAGTACCAACGATTTTCACTGGAAAGGCGCTTTTCTGCGCTTGCCGAAGTCGGCCAGAATGTCCGGCTTTGGAGATGCCCGCGAGTACAAATACAATGGCCGCGTCATTGACCGCCAGGTACACCTGGGCATTGATTTGGCCTCAATCGCTCATTCACCGGTTCCTGCGGCCAACCACGGAATAGTTGTCTTTGCGGAAAAGCTCGGCATCTTTGGCAACACGGTTGTTATTGATCATGGATACGGCTTGCTGAGTATGTATTCCCATTTAAGCCGGATGGCGGTGGAAGAACAACAGACCGTTACAAAGGGAGAGATCATTGGGCATACCGGGATGACAGGGTTGGCGGGTGGCGACCATCTTCATTTTGCCATGTTTATCCATAATACTTTTGTTGATCCCGTTGAATGGTGGGATGCGGCCTGGATAGAGAACAATATTACGGCAAAGATTAAAGCGGTACACTCCATATGGCAGTGATTAGGAGGCGTATGTAAAATGCAAGAATATAAGGTCAACAAGACATATCAACAAATCAACGATAAAATACGTTCAGGTCAAGTGGTGGTGGTCACAGCTGAGGAAATGATCGGTATTGTCAAGGATAAAGGACCGGTCAAAGCCGCAAAGCAGGTGGATGTCGTGACAACGGGCACCTTTGCGCCGATGTGTTCTTCAGGCGCATTTATTAATTTTGGTCATTCCGTTCCCGCCATCAAGGCTTCTAAGGTTTGGCTCAATAATGTTCCCGCTTACGCGGGCCTGGCGGCAGTCGATTGCTATATCGGAGCCACAGAACCTTGCGAGGACGACCCCTTGAACAAGGTCTACCCGGGCGAATTTAATTATGGCGGGGGTCATGTCATCCAGGATTTTTTGGCAGGTAAAAAAGTTCAATTAAAGGCCCGTGCCTATGGGACCGATTGCTATCCAAATCGTATGATCGAAAAAGAAATAACGTTGAGGGAGCTTCCCTACGCCGTCATTTGCAATCCGAGAAACGGATATCAAAATTACAACTGCGCGGTAAATTTGACTCCCGAAACAATCTACACCTACATGGGGACATTGAAACCCAAGGCCGGCAATGCCAATTACTGTTCAGCGGGGCAATTGAGCCCTCTTTTTAACGATCCTTACTATAAAACGATTGGCTTGGGGACCCGGATTTTTCTTGGGGGCGGCGAAGGATATGTAACCTGGCAGGGTTCGCAACACAAGCCTGTTGTCAAAAGAACAAAAAAAGGGCTGCCCTTGACACCGGCAGGGACCCTTTGCGTTA
>JASFTQ010000103.1:0-13376 GCA_050053515.1 Desulfobacterales bacterium
CAACGGGCAGAGGGCTGTTGCCGCCGAGAAAGGCAAAACACGACGTCGGTTATTGTTGGAGTGAACTTTTTAATAGCCGGCAGTAAAATGCAAGGCAATTGCCGCTGTCAGGCTTGGCAGGCAACACCCCGGCATCTTGCCGTGAAAAAAACACCCCGACCCCTCAACCAACCATAACAAAGGAGGGCATAATGATACGATTTGTCGCCATAGGATTAGCCGTCGTTTTGGCTGCGGGCCTCTGTGCTGGCGCAGGCCTGGCAGACCAGACCATGGACCAGATTGAAAAAACAGGCAAGATCAAGCTGGGGTTTAGAGAGGGCTCGATTCCTTTTGCCTTCGTTGACCCCAAGGTGGGTAAACATGTGGGTTTCTCGGTAGATATGGCCGGTGAACTGGCCAAATACTTGGGTATGCGTTTTGGCAAGAAAATCCAGATTATACCCCATACGGTTACGCCCAAAACCCGTATTCCAATGGTGGTCAACGGCACCGTTGACGTTGAAATGGGTTCGACCACCTATACCCAGAAACGGGAAGAACAGGCCGACTTCAGCATTGTTTTTTTCTTCTCCGAGACAACCTTTCTGGTGGAAAAAGTCAGCGGAATCAAGACGCTTACAGATCTTAACGGCAAGCGCGTCGGGGCGGCCCGGGGTACGACCAATCTGCGGGCCGTGGAGCAGCTGGCCAACGAGGGCAAATTCAAACCCAAAGACATCATCGTCACCGAGACCCATCCGCAAGGTATGCTGGCTTTAAAAAGCGGCAAGATCGAGGCCTACTCCACTGACCGCAGCCTTTTGGAGGGCTTGCGCATGAAAGATCAAAACCCGGACAAATGGATGACGGTTCCTTTTGCCATCGCTTATGAGCCGTACGCTTACATCTGCCGTGAAGGCCAATCCGACTTCCGTGATTTCGTCAACAATACCATCATCTGGTCAATTAAAAACGGCAAGTTCTTCGAATTTTATGAAAAGTGGATGGGACCCAAGGGCACGGTCCCGATCCCCATGTCGGAAGCGTACCGGACTTACCTCAACATGATGGTCTATCCCATTTCGGATGAGTGGTGGAAGAAGTAAGGCGAAGTAACATACAACTTTTCGTTTGCAAACCGCAGAAGGGGGCACCTGCCCCCTTCGATTTGAACGGATACATCGGCAGATAAAATCAGGGGTGACCCATGGGATTTGCATATGATTTTGATTGGGGTGTTCTGTGGCGTCAGCCTTACGGCCTGTGGTTACTCCAGGGGCTCTGGCTGACGATCAAGATCGGTTTTCTGGCCTGGGTCATTGCCCTTTTTTTGGGAATCTTGCTGGGAACCCTGCGCGTCACCCCCTGGGGCTGGCTGCGCTTCCTTGCTACCGCGTATACCGAGGTCTTTCGCAACATCCCCTTCCTGGTTCAGCTGTTCTTCTGGTATTATGCCGGGCCCATGGTATTTGGCGACCACCTGGGCCGTCAGATCAACCAAATCATGGGGCTCAACTATTATGTGGCCATTTTTGCATTGGGGTTATACACCGCCTCACGGGTGGCCGAACACATGCGGGCCGGTTTTGCCTCCATCAGCCGGGATCAATACCAGGCCGTCTTGTCTACCGGCATGACCCAATATCAAATGTACCGCTATGTCATCATTCCGTATGCCCTGAGAATCATTATGCCGCCGCTGACAACCGAGTTTTTGACCATTTTTAAAAATTCGTCAATCGCAATGACCATTGGGGTAGCCGAGATAACATTCATGAGTTATCGCATCGATGCCGAGACTTTCCACGGTCTGGAGGCAACCACCGGCGCCATGCTGATTTACCTGATCCTGGGTATGAC
Source organism: Desulfobacterales bacterium (assembly GCA_050053515.1). Lineage (GTDB taxonomy): Bacteria > Desulfobacterota > Desulfobacteria > Desulfobacterales. The sequence goes on from JASFTQ010000103.1 coordinate 1,843, forward strand.
CGTGGTTCGGATAATGGGCATCATTGAAGCCCGCTTCAAGATACCCGGTATGATTGGGAGAGAATAATGTTTGATGCGGTGACACGCAATATTTACTTTTTGCTGGGCGGTTTTGGGGTGACTCTCCAGTTGACGGTCTGTGCTCTGGCCGGTGGCATCGTTTTGGGGGCGCTGGTTGGTCTGGGTCGAATTTCAAAAAACAAATGGGTCTATGTGCTGGTCAGTTTATACGTCAATTTCCTTCGCAACATACCCCTGATCCTGGTCATATTCTGGTTTTATTTCGTCATGCCCATCATCGCGGGAAGGCCGCTCAATCCCTTTGTGTCAGCAGTGATTTCATTCATTATCTTTGAAGCGACCTATTTCGGAGAAATCTTTCGCGCCGGCTATCAGTCTATCAGCAAGGACCTGACCAGCGCCGCATACTCCACCGGCTTGACCTACCCCCAGACGGCCCGTTATATTCTTATTCCCATCGCCTTCAGGCGAATGCTGCCCAGCTTGATTACCCAATCCATCGTCACTTTCCAGGATACCAGCCTGGCTTTTGTCATAGGCCTGCAGGAGTTTGTCCGCAGAACCTCGATCGTGGACAACCTGGAAGTCCGCTCTATCCAGCTCTTTGGCTTTGTGGCTATAGTGTTTTTTATCTTCTGTTTTACCGGCTCAAAAATATCGCGCTATTTCGAGGAAAAAGGCAGAAAGTTAGGTATGCTATGATCGAGATAAAAACCGTGAGCAAATGGTTCGACGATTTTCAGGTCCTGACCGACATTAACGAAACCATCGAGCGCGGTCAGACGGTGGTTGTTTGCGGCCCGAGCGGCTCAGGTAAGAGCACCTTGTTGCGCTGCATCAACGGTTTGGAACCTTACCAGAAAGGCGAGATTATCGTCGACGGCGTCTCCCTCAGCGATCCCAAGACAAACCTCTATAAGCTTCGCGAAAATATCGGTATGGTTTTCCAGCGTTTTGAACTTTACCCCCATATGACCGCTTTGCAAAACATCAGCCTGGCTCCAATCAAAGTGCGCAAATTATCAAGAGAAAAAGCCGAGAAAAAGGCGATGGCCCTGTTGGAACGAGTCGGTATACCGGAAAAGGCCGGCGCCTATCCGGCCAACCTGTCCGGTGGCCAGCAACAGAGGGTGGCTATTGCACGCTCCCTGGCAATGGAACCCAAGTACATGATGTTTGATGAACCGACCTCCGCCCTGGACCCTGAGATGATCCAGGAGGTTCTGGATGTCATGATCGATCTGGCCAAAGAAGGAATGACCATGCTTTGTGTAACCCACGAGATGGGCTTTGCCCGGGAAGTAGCCGACGAAATCATCTTCATGGACTTTGGTAAGATCGTCGAGCGGGGCACCTATGAAGACTTTTTCAAAAACCCCAAAAGTGAAAGGGCCAAAGAGTTTCTCAAACAAATTTTATAGGATCGTCAATTGAGGCACAATTACCCAGGTTTATTTATGAGTGAAAAGACAATCGGTATCGTCGGTGGTATGGGCCCGGAGGCAACGCTTGATTGTTTTGGCAAAATTGTCAACAAAACGCCGGCCCAAAAGGACCAGGAGCACCTGAGGGTCGTTATTGATTCCAATCCGAAAGTCCCCGATCGAACCGCGGCCATCGTTGGTGACGGTGAATCTCCCGTACCAACGATTGTCAAAGGATGTCAGGTGCTGGAACGTGCCGGAGCGGATTTCATCATCATTCCCTGTGTGTCCGCTCATTTTTTCATAGACGACATCCGGCAGCAAAGCCCACTGCCCGTTTTGTCGATCATTGATGCCGTCACTGATACCATCAAACAGGAGCATCCTGAAATCGGGGTGGTGGGCCTGATGGGAACAACCGGAACCATAAAGGGCCAAAAGTTTCAAAAGTGTCTGGCCGAAATTGGGATTAACACCCTCGTACCTGATGAACACATGCAGGCCAGGATTATGGCAGCGATTTACGACATCAAGAATGCGAAACCGCCCCGTTCCAGAGAAGAAATTACAACTGATTTGATCGCTGGCGCCCAAAGCCTGATCGACCAAAAGCCCCGGGGCGCTCAGGGCATTGTTGCCGGCTGCACGGAGATACCGCTGGCCTTGCGGCAGGAGCATTTACCGGTACCTTATTTCGATGCGCTGACGATTTTAGCCCGGGCGGCAATCAAAAAGGCCGGTCTCACACCGGCGCCGCTGAAGTGATCGCTGCGTTGCTCATAAAAACTATTGCGAAGGCAACGACCACCCGCAGAGAGACTGTGTCACAATTCGCATAAAGCCGTCATTCCGGACGAATCCCGCTTTTCGGGGTGAGATCCGGAATCCAGAATTTTCTAATATTTACAGGCCTTTGCTGGATCCCGGCTCGCGCCCCGCTACGCGGGAGTTGGCCGGGATGACGAATTGTGACACAGTCTCAGAGCGGGTGGCTTGACCGGTAAGCTCCCCTTTAAAAGGGGAGCTATCTTGAGTAGACCTTTTCCTTGCCGGGCTGCGAAGCACTGCCGAACGGCAGAACCCCTGCCCTGTGGGCAGAGAGCTTCAATTGCTGCCGAAAAGGCAAAAGCACTTCAGTGCCTTCAACGGTGCACTTGCAATCCCGCCTGGGCGGGATTTGTATGGCAAAAAATAAATCGAACTTGGCAGTCATGGACATCTGCGACAATTTAATGGCACTGGCAATGGAGGTCATAACATGAATTCTGAAATAACCGGTGGTTTCGAAGACGAGGGATATCGGATAGAGGTCAAAGTCATCCGTCAGAAAGGGACCTGCCAGTTCGGCCACCGTGTGGATGATACGGTGGTATTCGACGGTGAGACGATTCAGGGCAGGGTTTGCTTGAGTGCTCTTTACAGTTTCTTGCCTAAAGTTTTTGCCTTACGCTACGGAGCCGACTTTCCCTGGCTAAAAGAAAACAAAGACGTGGCCACCCACGCCTGCCCGGATGCGGACAACCCGGTGGTATTTGAAATTCGCCGAATACGCACTTGATTGCAGCCAAGCATGCTGTGGCAAGGCCGGTAAAACGGCGAGGTAAAAGAACATTGAAAAACGCATTGGCTTTGGGCTGCCGGGTATCAGCCCGGCGCGTGGCCGCATAGACTTGAAGGCGGGAAAAGAGAAAAAGCTCGACAAGCTTCTGAAAAAATAGAGAATAATCTATTTTGAGCAAATGCGTAGGTCTGACCCCGTATTTCTCTGGTACCCAAGTCCCCGATCACGATAAAACTTTTAATGCAGGGTCCTAGGCAACGACAGCCGTGGTTTCCCGATGCAACCCGATGATACCCAGTGCCAGCAGGATGCCGAAAGTGACGGTGACAATACCAATCCAGGCCGGCAGACCCGGCAACTCATTCAGGACCGGTATGGCCGTCACGGCTGCCACGATCGGCACGGAGGAAAGAAAGACCGATGTCGCGCGGGGGCCGATATGGCGGACAGCGATGTTGAGGCAGGATATGCCCAGAACACTGGGGACCAAACCCTGATATGCCCCCTGCAGCAGGATCTCGGATCTCGGAGCGACGGCCAGGTTGCTGTCCAGCCAAAACAGCCAGACCGGGAGGTAGATGACGGCGCTGACGATGGTGGCCGAGAAGATAACCTGGCCGGGCACAAGAGTCCAGACCCGGTTGGCAACCATAAAGACAGCAAAGAGGGCAATTGCCGCCAGGAAAAGAAAATCACCGATCCAGGTCATTTCGCCGATTGACGAGACAAACCCTTCGTAACCGACCAGCGTGACGCCGGTCAGAATGATGCCCAAGCCGACAATTTGAGAAAATCGACTCTTCTGACCGAGCCAGATCCAGGCGAAGAGGGTGGTGAATATGGGCAGACAACCGTTCATGAACACCCCGCCATGGGCGGCCGGTGCGTAAAGAAATCCGAAATAGGACAGCAGGGCGTAAGGCACTCCCGAGGTCAGGGTCAAAACCAATGTGCGCCAGGGGGTGAGACCCCGCCAGGCCCGGCTCCAGATAATATAGGGCAGGGCCGCTGCCGCTCCGATGCCGTGCCTGAGGCCGGTGACATCGTAAACTGTAAGATGGTTGGTTACCCCGGACCGACTGATGACGATCCAACCCGCCCAGAAAATGACCACGCAGGTGGCGGCGACACCCCCCAAAACGATACTGCCTCTGCTGTCGTCTCCCAACTGTTGACTCCAGATCATTCCTTCATATTGAAAGACCGGTTGATATCATTATCAGTCAAAAATTTGCAAGCAAAATAATCCCGCTTCAATTACAGTGAAACCTTCCGCGGCAAGCCGCCGACGCGCCAAAGGTGCTTTGGCGACTGCACGCCGCGGAGCATGCGCTAAACGTCTTACCCTAATTGAGCGTAAACAAAATGGAAAAACTTTGTAAAAGCACCATTGACGCAGATGTATTGAGATATTTGCTGAAAATTATATTGCGGCAATAAATGAAATATGGATTTCATCATTTTATTTCCATTTTGTTTACCCTCCGGGAAAGCCGATAGCACGCCATCTCCTGCGTTGCCAAGGGTTCGCAGTAGCCGACTACGGCTTCACCCTTGGACGCCTTGGATATGGCGCACTCTCGACTTTCGCTCAATCAGGGTCTTACATATTCTCAATTGACTTGAGAATCTATTATATGCTACTGCAATTAAAAGACTTCCTTTCTCATTAAATATTCTCGATCTGATGCAACTTTTTAATGGTGCTCTGTTTTATCGTTCCAGCTGAAGCAAAACAGGAAACCCCAAAAAATGACAAGGGAGGTGGTGCTTATTGATGCAAATAGTTCGGAGAGCTAAAAGCTTAAGTCAACGACCACCCGCAGAGCGGGTGGCTTGAATTTTCGGTCATAGGCCGAAAAGCAAAAGCACTTCAGTGCTTTCATCGGTGTACTTGCAATCCCGCCTCGGCGGGATTTGTATGGCAAGAAATCAAAAATAAAGCAAAAGGAGATAAAAATGAAAAAGCTTAAATTGGGATTGGTTTTAGTGTTGGTCGTGCTTTTGGTATCGGTATTTGCTTTACCCGGCCCTGCAGCAGCTGAAAAAAAGATGTGGCGATGGGGGACCTCTAATCCGGGGGCCTATGGTTATCGGGTATCCGCTTTCCTGTCGGATTTCTTACGCAGGGGTATGCCGGATTACGACGTTACCGTTTACCCCTTCGTTTCAACCACCGCCAATATCAAGAGCTTTCTCGTCGGTGAGCTGGAAAGCACCTATTCGGCCGAGCCGGGATTGAGAAAATTGTATTCGTTTCAAAAACCGTTTAAGGGCTTTGAGCCCAACGTAAAACAAATGCCGGTGCAGTCATTCTGGAGCTACACCATGGAAACCCATATATTGACGTTACCGGAGAACAAAGACAAATTTCGTACCTGGTCGGATTTTGATGGCAAAAAAATCTATATGACCAAGGCGGGATATATGAACCATATCAACATCTTCAGGGCTATGCGGGACATCTGTGGCCTGGATATCGAGCACGTCGAAGTGGACATGGCCAAGGTTGCGGATGCGCTGAGAGCGGGAACCATAGACGCCACCGCAGCTTACACAACGGCTCTGGTATCGTTGGCCGGCTGGATTAAGGTGCTCGATGTGGCCAGTCCCCTGCAGGGAGTCAATCCGACCCCGGCACAAATCAAGAAACTAGCCGCAGCAGGTTTTACTCCGGTAAAGATCAACATGAAAAAAGCGTATACGAGAGACCTGGGAGTGGACGAACTCTATGGCGTGCCTTTTTTCTTCGGTTACCACCACGGGCTGAGCTTCCCGGCCGAGGGCGTTTATAGAACACTCAAGGCATTTGAAGACCAAGCGGCCGACCTACCCAAGCTAGACCCTGGCTTCGGGCCATTGGCCGCAGACTTGGCCGGGTTCCAAGTCCAGGGTATAAAGAGCATACCCGAGGTACCTGTTCATCCAGGCTTGGCCAAGTATCTGAAGGAAAAGGGCTTATGGGATTCGTCCTGGACAATAGCAACTGAGGAGACGATCCAGGAAGCGATAAAGACGATGAAAGCCAAAGCGCAATGATCTTTTTAAGAACACAAAGGGGTAATTAAGGATTTATGGCAGTGGACTCACCCCTTTCATATACCCATACGGGGTGAGCCCACGGCCCCTTGATTCATACCGTTAGGGGGTAAACAAATGGAAAAAAATCCATTGTCCGATACGTCGAATCCATTGGCTGAAATGCGTAAATTCTTAATCCCCGCCTATCTTATCGCCACCATCGTATATCTGATATTTTCACTGCATTATTTCACAACCGGCTTGGGGGGAACCATGCTCCTGGCCGTAACTCTTGTCCCCTTGGCTTACGTGCTGTGGGTGTTAAATTCTTTTGTCGCCGGAAAGCTGCCGTATCCGCGTCTGGGACTAAAAATCAATATTGCCATAGCGGGCGCGTACATCGCGATGTGCATCTTTTCCATCGTATACTTGCGAATGGAGTTTGACGCCCTCATTTATGAAAGAGCGGGTTTCTTCAACACCCCTGATAAAATCGTAGGGGTAATGATTCTGGGTCTCATTATCGAATATACCCGTCGGGAACATGGCATACTCTTTTATCTCATCCTGTTTCTCATGTTCTATTCCGTTTACGGCTGGATTTTCCCCGGTATACTTCATCATCCCGGGGTCTCCTGGACAAGAGTCATCACGTCTTCTTCGGTTGAGATCGCCTTGGGCCTGTTTGGAACTTATTCGCAAACCGGCGTTGGCGTTATCGCCGCATTTTTCATGTTTTTGGGCATTGCCCAGGGATTTGGGGTTCAGGAAGCCATTATCAAAACCTTTACCGGGCTATTTGCTAAACGTACAACCCTTATTCCCCAAACGGCGGTGGTGACTTCAATGGCGATTGCCACCTGTAGTGGATCGGGAGCAGCCAACGCTGCCATAACCGGGCAGTACACCATTCCGTTGATGAAAAAAGCAGGCTTTCCTGCTCTTCACGCCGGTGCGGTGGAAGCTTCATCTTCGCTGGGAGGCTTGCTCATGCCACCCGTCATGGCAATTGCCGGTTTCATCATGGCTGACTTTCTAGGCGTGACTTATTTCGAGGTTATCGCTCGAGGATATGCGCCCGCACTCATTTTCTTCGGCATCATATCCCTATCGGTCTACCTCTTTACCGCACGCTTCCTGCGGGCAAGGGGCAGCGGCCCGACTCCAGCACCGGATGACGTTATCAAAAGATTCTCAAAAATGGACGTGATCAACACGGCGATGTTCTTTGTCTTCATCGGCGTTTTGATCTATTTGATGGGTGTGCTTTGGTTCGAAGCATCGAGAGCCGCCCTTTACATTGCGATCGGTCTCTTCATCACCGCCTCCTTGCTTCGCATATATCTCCATCCCGGAACGATTTTAGACAAGATAAAGGAATGGGGTCGGTGTTTGCGCGGAGCCTTGGAGGGGTTTGCCGGGGTCACCGCTCCGCTTATTCTCTTGCTCGCCATGCTGGGGGTGATGGTAAACCTGTTCGTGGTTAGCGGATGGATGATTAAGCTCATGGGACTGCTGGCGACGGTCGGAGAATTCCATGTCTTAGCCCTTATCGGGGTGGGGTTCACCATTGGGGTTTTTTTAGGGCTCGGAATACCGCCTTCGGCCTGTTACATACTTTCAGCCGTAATCGTCATCCCGCCGATGACCCGAATCGGCATCAACCCCTGGGTGGCTCATTTCTTCTTGTTTTTCATAGCGGTCATATCCGAATATTCGCCACCCACCTCACTGGTCGCTGCGGTTGCCTCCCGTATTTCCGGGGCCTCATTCATGAAAACGATGATGGTTACGCTGCAAATATCGCTGCCTTTTTTCTTTCTAACCTTTGCGATATTCAATTGGGATATTTTGTTGTTGAAGCCCGGCTTATCACAACTGGCCGCCCTGGGTGTGTTGCTTGTGGGATGCTTGACGGCAGCGGCCGCCATCCATGGCAGAATTTTTGAAAATAGGCGACATGACCTTCCCTCAAGGTTTTTAATCCTCCTATTGGCGCTATTTATCTTGTTCTATCCGAAGGGTATCCTTTCGGCATTGGCGTTGATACCCGCCGTGGTTATGATCGTCCTCGTGACCCGACGGACCGAAAAAACAGCGGTTTCTCCTCATCGCTAACCGGCCTCAAAGGCGTATCCGACGTTCATTGCTTTCCGGATAAGGATACTCCATGTGCCGGGCAGTAGCCCGAGCGATCTTTTCACCGAAGTATCGGGCAACCACCATGAGTGCCATATCGATGCCCGCTGAGATGCCTGCCGATGTCACCACACGGCCATCTTCGACGACATGTTTTTGGAATTCCACAGTCACCTCCGGAAAGCTATCACGCATCCAGTTCAACGATCGCCAGTGAGTGGTCGCGTGCCGTCCGTTCAACAGCCCGGCGAATCCCAACAGCATTGATCCGGTGCACACTGAAGTCAATGTTTCGACTTCCGCTGCGCGAGCTCGCAGCCACCCAAGCATGGTCGGATTCTTCAATTCTTTCCGGGTGCCCCAACCCCCGGGGACAACAAGGATATGAAGGGGGGGGCAGTTCTCAAAAGAATAATGGGGCGTAACTTTCATGTTGCCTGCCGTCGTGACCGGCTCGGAATGCTCGGCCACCAAACATACTTCAAAAGGTGAAGGTTCTTCCCTGCGCTTGTCTTCCTTAAGACGGACAACACAGAAAACCTCGAACGGACCGCAAAAATCGAGCACTTCGATGTCTTCAAAAAGCACGATCCCGACACGTTTCTTTTCCAACTGGCTCCTCCTCTCTTTAAGACCGGTGTATTGGCCATCTGCGAAGCGCTCTCGGTCAAATTCGCGTTATGCAGATGCATTTTTGAGATAAGTTCTATTAACATCTATAGTTTTTTTTTGAAATTAAGAAATGACATTGGACAAGAAATAGTTGTCTATGAAATGTATTGCAGAATATCATCGGTATTGTTAAGAAATTGGCAAATGTTGCACACAGGAGAACTGCAATGAACGAAGTAAAATTCCACGGGGTTTTCCCCTACCTTGTTTCACCGGTTCATGAGACCGGTGAGGTGAACGCGGATGTTTTGGCACGCTTGTGCGACGACCTTATCGAGGCCGGTGTTCACGGCTTGACACCGCTGGGCTCAACCGGCGAGTTTGCCTATCTGACCTGGCCGCAACGGCGGCGCGTTGTTGAAGTGGTCATCGGCGCGGCGAAAGGCCGAGTTCCCGTCGTTGCGGGGGTGGCTTCGACCACTATCGCTGACGCCGTTTCACAGGCACGGGACTTCGAGAGTCTGGGCTGCAGCGGCATCCTCGCAATTCTCGATGCCTACTTCCCGGTCCGAGATGAGGGGGTAATTGCCTATTTCAAGGCAATCGCCGAGACAGTCTCGATTCCCGTTGTGCTCTATACCAACCCCAACTTTCAACGATCGGACCTGAGCCTGTCCGTCATAGACCGGCTAAGCCGAATTCCCAACATCGGTTACATCAAGGAGGCGTCATTCAACACCGGCCGCTTGCTGTCGATCATCAACCGGGTGGAAGGGCGGCTGAAGGTATTTGCGGCCTCGTCGCATATTCCAACATGTGTCATGCTGATCGGCGGCGTCGGCTGGATGGCCGGTCCTGCATGTGTGGCGCCGAGACAAAGTGTCGAACTCTACGAGCTCTGCCGGAGCGGCGATTGGGTCACGGCGATGGAACGTCAACGCCCGTTGTGGAGTCTGAACCAGGCATTTGCCAGGTACAATCTTGCCGCGTGTATCAAAGGGGGCCTCCAGCTCCAGGGTTATCCCGTCGGCGAGCCTTTGCCGCCGCAGGCACCGCTGCCGCCCGAGGGCGTCGAAGAAGTAAGGCGTGCGCTCGTGGCAATCGGCGCTTTGTAGACGGCTTTTGACAGTGGGCCAATGGCGCCAAGCCTGCTGCTTAACCAATTTTCAATATATTTTTTGACAGGTTGAAAATTTTTCATTCTACAGCGGATGTTAGAAAAATGTTCCGAAATAACGTGAAATAAAGAGGTGCAGGCAGGGGGTAAATTAAATCACATGCAAATAAGCAAGCTTGATCACTTGGTATTAACAGTCAAGGATATTGAAAAAACAACATCCTTTTATGTGTCAGTAATGGGCATGCAAAAAGAAGTGTTTGGTAACGGTCGCGTCGCTTTGAAATACGGATATCAAAAAATCAACCTCCATGAGGTCGGAAAAGAATTCGAACCCAAAGCGAATAAACCCGAGCCTGGCTCCGCAGATTTATGCTTTATAACCCAAACGCCACTGAATGATGCAATGGCCCATGTAAAGCGTTGCGGCGTCGAAATCATTGAGGGTCCGGTGGAAAGGACAGGAGCAAATGGCCCAATCCGTTCATTTTACTTTAGAGACCCGGATGATAATTTAATTGAGGCTGCTAATGAAATCTAGGCCCATTTCAAATCCATCAATCCGACGCCAAAAAGCCGCACGGTTTAAGGGTGCCGTTAGTTGCAGTAACCAGGATTTTATCCGAAATAATTTGTTTAGACCTACCCTCAAATCGGACATCGACTGAATTTTAAACCTATTTTCAGCATAATTGAAAGTTATACACCCCTGTAATACCATCTTATAATCAAAGGTTTGCTTATTTCTGTGATTACATAATAGTATCATAGGTTTTGAAAGGCACGGATTTTTGCACATATCCTAAAGTATCTGGGATTTCGATGATACTGTTACAGGAGATGGCATAATATTTAGCATTTGGCTATCAGGAAATTAATTTTTATTCCTCATATGGCTCTTATTTAGTTGGCTATATAACATCCCTATGTGGGATAAAAACACTCTGACCAATTAATATCAATATTATCTGCCATTCCCAACAAGGAAAGGGAGCAACAAAATGAAACACATATTTAATCAACTGCTTTTGCCTGTTGTTGTACTCGTGTTTATTTCTGGGTGTGCTACTATGGGCAGTCACTGGAAAGAGGCTAGCACGATTAACACCATTACGGCTTACCGGGAATTTTTGAGACATTATCCGAAAGGGGCACTTGCAGATGAGGCACGTTTGAGAATAGAGCAACTTCATTTTGAGCGAGCCAGAGCTAAAGACAACATCTCCCGCTACCAACATTTTTTGATTCGGTATCCGAAAGGGGCACTTGCAGATGAGGCACGTTTGAGAATAGAGCAACTTAGTTTTGAGCATGCCAGAGCTGCAAACGATCCTAGAGCTTACGAAACTTTTTTGCGCCGTCATCCAAAAGGTGCGTTCGCAGATGAGGCGCGTTTGCTGTGGTTGCAAAGGGCCAAAGATACTAACACGATAAATGGCTATTGGACATTCCTGGGCAGCAATCCGAAAGGGGCACTTGCAGATGAGGCACACGCATCTTTACAGTTACTTAAAGACCAAATTCAACAAGTTCAGGAGGCGGCAAAAAGTGCTTTTTGGGATCAAAAACAAGCAAAAGTTGGGGTTAAATCGGTATCGCGATACCCTAGCAAGCCTAGTTTTTGTATTTCAGCAGTTTT
>JASFTQ010000104.1:0-13345 GCA_050053515.1 Desulfobacterales bacterium
TTTGACCATGGATTTTTTTCCTTTCTAAACGTCATTTGCTCGGTGTGGTTCGGTCAAATTGCGGTATCGCATCTCGACATTTCTGTTCGAGCTGACCGGTAATGCGCGATATCACTTCTGGTGATAAGAATCGGGGAGCGATGTGTTCAAACAGCGAAGGGAATTGTTTTGGATTCACCACCGGAATCCCGTCTGCTGATGTGCGTTTTACATACCATCCGGGCAAGGCCACGACGGGCCGAACCATCACCTGTTCACCGATCGCTCGAAACAACCATTTGGTAAGCCACAGCGCCCGGTGCTTGGCCTGCGCGATGGTCTTCACATCCGGTCCCTGGGGAAAATGCAGCAACCTGCCGTCATAAGAAACTGTAGCATTCTCCACGAAGTTTCGGGAAGTAGGTTTTGATCGGGCTTTGGTTTCGATGGCAAATACACCGGATTGCCCAACAAGGATGTGGTCAATATTGAAATTGCCTGCCGGAAAATCATGATAAACTCGATAGCCCTTCAACATGAGTTGGTTGAGCTGTTGGCCTACCGCTACCTCACCTTCATATCCCAGGCGGGTGATTTTGCGCTCCTTCAACAATTTTACTAGCTTGCCTAATAAATAAATTGTGAAGAGAATCCCTAAAATTACCGGTACAAAAATATCAAACAGGCTGGGATTCATGACGCGATAATATGACAGAGATATAGGAAATGAGTAGATGAGGATGGGGGTTATAATCAAAGAAAAAATATAGGTGTTAATTTCAACATTCAGGTTGTCTAATCTCCGGATCAGTGATTCTCCGGGACTTCGCAATAAATTGTGGGCAAGGGGTGAACGGCGCTTTTTGAGACGAGCCAGTTTGCGGTGAAACTGCAGACCCGCCATTAATATCAAAAAAACGAAAAGAATCAGAAGCAGCGGGAAATAAAATATTATTTTTTCCAATTTATTTTCCTCTTCTTTTGCTTCAGGAAAACTTGGAAAATATACCGTTTAAAAGCAAATCGGCCCTGGAGTACCGGAATATCTCTTATATCAATTTTATCATTTTTCCAGCTTTTGATCAATACTAGGAGGAAGCGACAGAATTGTTGGACACATCAGGGATATTCCTTTATTTATAGGTTATATCCGGGCCATTTGTATCTTACTCCGATGCCCTCGGTGTCGGCCTTCACAATGGTACCGGTCTTTTCTTGACCCAAGCCTGCAGGAGTCAGGTACTTCAATAAGATGGATTGACCGGGGATAAATGGCCCTTTGGTTTCGATGAATACTCCGCCCCTGCTTTCATTTTTAATGCAGCCAAAATATCCCCTTCCCTCGACAAATATTTCCGTGATCTGGGAACAGCTGTGCCGAACATCTCGCCTTTTCTCTTTATAGGGAAATTGAGCGTCAGAAATATTCATGTTAATCCTCCCCCAGACAATGAATCATTCTGATCCAAATTGGCCTTGCGTGGTTTGAAAAATAAAGTTTAACTTGATATGCTTGCTAAATCAAGTAAACCCTCATTTCAAGCGTCCCGTTCGATCAGAATATCGATGAGATTTCCCCACTCTGTTGATGCCGGCACCTTTTGGTTTGTAACGCGGGAGATGAAACCACCTGCCATTCCGTCTTTGGTAAAATAATGACCCACTCATTGACCGAATCATAGCAATCTGCTTAAATTTAACATGGTCTACTCACTATAATCTCACTTTTTGAACAATCCAGCGGTGGAGTTTGTTGTAAAAGGTTATCAGGAGGTAGAAATCAAATGAAAAAAAATTGGATACCGGTCCTGGGTAAAATAACGAACGGAATATATCTTCTCACCACATTTCATAAGGATCAAATCAATGGTATGATTGCTTCCTGGGTATCCCTAATCTCCTATGATCCGCCTTTGATTATGATTGCCGTCCATCCAAATCGCTATTCACACCAACTCATTGAGCAGAGCGGTTATTTTGCCCTGCATAGTTTGGGCAAAAGACAAAAAGATTACCTCGCCCGATTTAAAGGCTCTGATCCCAGGGCTAAATTTTCTTCTATAAAATGGGATACCGCAATGACGGGCTGTCCAATTATAGATGACTGCGTTGCCTATCTGGAATGCCAGGTCACAGCGAGTTGCCGTCCGGGCAATCATACGATTTTTATCGGTGAGATTGTAAATGCTCAAGCCTTGTCCGAGGAGGAGTTGCTCTGCACAATAGACTATGATGGTATTTATCTCGGAAAGGCCTAGCGGCGTGTTATAGCGGATGCCAAAATAATGTTGCGAAATAACGTAGGATGAAGAGGTGCAGACAGGGGGTAAATTTTTGTGAAGCTTCCCGCCTAAAGGTCGGGGCTTCTGCCGTTCGGCAGTGCTTCGCAGCCCGGAAAGGAAAATGTCTGTTTCAGATAGCTTCCCTTGCCCCCGCCTTAAATGGCGGGGCTTGCAGGGAAGCCAACCGGTCATCAAGATGCAGAATCACCGCCCCCTTGGCTCAAAAATGGCCACTTCCTATCAATTGCCCCCTGCCAGTTAATGTATGGTGGTTAACACAAATGCTTACCGTCGTTTGCTCATCCGGACAGCAACAACCCTTTGTCGCATGGAATCACGGGGGTAATCAGCTTGTCGATAAAAATTTACCCCCTGTCTGCACCTCGGGCAATCGGATTATTATTTTGACAATCACTCTAAACATGCGAATCCGGCACCTGGTGCAAGAAAACTAAACTTTTTTTACGGAGGCGGAGCTATTTTTCTCAGGACTTCCAGGTTTTGAGGTGGAAGGCGGTTTTCTTCATGAAATAATCGAATTACCTGAAACGCCGCTTGTGATCCCATTAAACGGTTTTCAAAGGATGAGCGTTTAACCCGGTGCAGATCCTTATGTTCCCATATTTCAACAAGATGCTTCCCCCTATATATCCGTCTGCCCAGGTGTGATATCAGTTTGGAAAACACATTATCCACATACAGATGCATGGCCGACGATCGGGAAGTCATGATTTCATCACAAAGGAATTCATAACAAACCGGCGGCCGGCCTATGGTCAATATGCAGCCGGTTTCAGACAGCCAGCCGGTATCACTGCTGTATGGGGCCGCTGGTTTATGGGTGGCGCGGACAAGAGCCAGAAAAGGGCTATCCAGCGTTTCCTGGCAAAATTCAGGTTTACAGCAAACATCGGTGCAGACCGAACAGTATGGCCGGAAATAACTGCTGGAATAATCCTGTACCTTTGATTCAAATGTAGCGTATTTTGAAATTATGAAATTAAGTGCAGACATCGCAAAGTTTACCCTCCCGGCAGGATGAGACGTATCCACCCCATGATGCTGAAGGCATAAATTCATAGTTACAAAAATTTACCCCCTGCCTGCACCTCTTTATTCGGCATTATTTCGCAACAGTATTTTGACATCCGCTATAAGTCCAAAAAGTCTTACAGCGGTTTGACCCGCCAGCAAGTCGCGGCGGATCAAACCTCGAGTTGAATTATGTAACATATTTTCGGGACAACCCGCTTGGCGGAACTTCCAGTTCCGTAACGCCTGGCGGACAAAAATTATCTACGAATCGAAGTAATATCGAATTAATGCTCGGGTGAGTTCCGTAGATCTCGTACCGAGTTTTTCCCCATGTACTGCCACAACAGCAATGCATATGCCATTGTCGCTATCCGGCGTCAAGGCGAATGCCGTAATCCAGTCATACTTGAATCGATCGAGTTTATCGTTAATGGTACCGGTCTTGGCCCCCAGTGCATAATCCCCAAAAACCCTTTGTCGCCGGAGTTTACGAAAGGCCGATCGCGTTGTTCCGTAACGGGCGGCATATTGCATGAGCGCTTTCAAATCACCGGTTGTGCTTGCGTTGATGGGAGAATTCAAAACGACATAAGGGGCTTGATAAATGATCTTATCCGTTTCATCAGCGATCGTGCTGATAAGTCGCGGTGCCGCTATATTGCCGTTTCTGACAATCATCGCCGAGAGCAGTGCGGCATGAAGCGGTGACAGCAGCGTTTTTTTATTAAAGCCGGATGCGATTTCAGCCAGGCCGAATTCATCTGCCGGCACTTCGACAGTGCTTATATCCAGTGGAAGGTCGAAGGGAATGGGTTTATTGAAGAAAAATTTTCCCGCATATTCGGCCATGACTTTTTGACCAAGCGTATAAATTCCTATCTTCCCAAAAACGGAATTGTTCGAAGTGGCAAAGGCTTTTCGCAGGTTGGTTGAAGCGCTGTGTCGTCCCTTTGATTGTTTCAACTGATATTTGTAAAGCGTGTGTCTGTTGCCCTTATAAAATAATGTTTTATCCGGAGTGTACCCGGCTTCCTCCAGGGCCGCAGCGGCCGATATAATTTTAAAAAGACTGGCAGCCGGAAAATCGGCCTTGAGACAAAGATTATCTCCCTTGCCATAGGTGTCTCTGCTGGCCATTGCCAGCACGCGACCGTCAAAGGGATCCAGCACCACAACAGCGGCCTGCAGTGTCCGGGAGCGTCGAAGCAGACGGACAATGTATTTTTGCAGATCGACATCAAGCGTGGTCTCTATCCTGAAGCGAACGCCGCCGTTTTCATAGACGAGGGAATCAATATTTCCCGAGATTCCATTGGTGCGGCGGGTGAGATAATCAGATAACTCCCCGCGGGAGAGATTCTCGGGCCACATTTTCAGTTTTTCTACAGTGGGTTGCGGTTTCTCCGCGGGCTGGCTCGAATGTCCCGCTGGCGAGGAGTCATCGAAATACCACAAAGACAGCCCGCCAAAAAAAGCGCCCAAAATTACACTTATTAAAGCCATTTTGATGGGAAGCCGCCTGAGACGCGCCGTCCGCTTGAGCTTTGCTTGATATTGGCGCCAGCTAATTGGATATTTTTTTCTGGATCTCATGTTGTCTTTTTCATTGCGGGAATCTGTTTTTTTCGGGCAACCTAAAGATACAGGCCCACGGTGTAAAGCGTGTACACTGAAACGCTAATTTTTTGCCTCCTCGGCGAATAAATCCGTCTTGGGACCTCTTAATTTTCAATTTCAGTAATAGATTTTACCATTTTTATTGCGAATAAAAAATTAATAAATACCAAGGGGTGCTAAAACCATGGTAAAAACAAAAGAACCTTTTCGTCGACCTGCTCGGTGACCCAACCCACGGAGTTTTGAAATCATTCGATGCCTGGAAAAAGAAAAAAATGTACGGCAAAGATTATGAGAAAGTTATCCGAAGCACGGTCGTAACCGACCCGGACGGGATGTTGCGCCTTTCCTGCAGCCGTTCTTTGATCCTTGGCCAATGGGTGCGCAGAAAATCCCCCGGTTGTGCAACGCTCATGCCGTCAACACCCGGGGCACCCTTGTTCTGCTTTACACGACCATAGGCCCTTTGCATGTTCGAGCGCTCGACCACACGCTCCATCAACTGCGCCTGCTCGGGGACAGGGCACCCTTCCGCCCATGGATGCCTTGACAAGCTCCTGCGGCCTTCTGCCAGGTTCCGCCTGGCATCCTCCACAGCAGCGCCGCGCATCCCAGCGCGGCCTTCCATGTCTGCAGTCACTCGCACAGCAAAAGTCCCTGTCCTTAACATAAGGTTCGGGCCTTCACCGGTGGCCGTGCGGGCTACTATGACCTCGGCTGACCCCTGGCGGCACATCCCGCCGCCTCTCAGCAACGCTAGCACTGTCCGGCATGCCGTCAGGTCTCCCCGGGTAATGCGCACCCACCTTCACGCTTATACCCGCCGCATATGCTTGCATGCCTTCCGGTCAGGCATCGGACTTCAGAGACATTTGCCCCCTTATCCGGCATGCCTGCCTCCTATGCGGTTCCTGTTCGTCGGGCCGGCGCTTTGCCTTCGGCTTCCTGCCCACGGCATTTCACAATGCCGCAGTTGCCGTTCAGCTGACACTTCCCCCTGACGGGCGTGTGGAGGACTTGACTTCGACGAGCTCAGTCGAGTCGCACCTCCAAGTGGGTGCGCCCTGCCGGGCGCACAAAAAGAAAGGGCTGCCCGAAGGCAGCCCTTTGCAAGTGGTTAACGATTCATGGCAGTCATTCTCGTGGAATCGCCCCCAAATCCTCGGCAGGGCGTGAGAGATGCTGCCGCCTCTTGCCGGGACCCTATTAATTGGAGCAGCAGGGTTGGTATTACCTTGTATCACACTACATATTGTATGTCAACAAAAAAATGACACAATCGATATTTTTTTGCATCAATCATATCTATTTATAATCATTAGATATACCTTCAAATCGCTCCAGTGCAACCCGATAATCGACAATTTTTCAGACAAATCCTGACTGTCTAATCGGTATTCGGTTGGATGGGGTACAGGCCTCATTGAATTTCAATTTGCAATTGCGCGATCTCAGCGGCACAGAATGTCAATGGTCGTGTTGGCACCTGATTTCAGAAAAAAAACCATGATCACCAGAATATCGATGATGTCCTTGCGGTCCTGGAAAAATTAAAAGAAAAAATAACAGGCGTTGAGCTCACTGCTGGTTGGTTTTCGAAACCGGTTTTCTCAGCCGCTTAATTTGACCCCTGTGCCGTTTGGCAGCTAATAAACGCTCCTTTGATGCTCTCGTCGGTTTTGTTTTACGGCGAGTTTTGGGCTGTTCACATGCCATGCGGATTAATTTGACCAGGCGTTGCCGGGCGTCTTGGCGGTTGCGTTCCTGGCTGCGAAAACGCTTGGCCTGGATAACGAGGATTCCGTCCTCGGTAATTCTCCTGCCGGCCAGACGGATCAAACGCTTGCGCACATTGTCCGGCAGAAGAGGGGCGTTTTTTACATCGAACCGGAGCTGAACCGCCGTGGCAACTTTGTTGACATTCTGACCGCCGGGACCCGCAGCGTGGATAAAATCCAGTTTAATTTCTTTCTCACTGATTTTGATTTCAGGAGTGATGTGGATCATATCGGCATCTTACATCATCCCCAACGGTTCCACAAGACCCACTGATCCGACAGTGAAATTCCCCGTCCCTAACAGACGGGGCTTGCAGGGAAGCCAACCGCGCAAAGAAAAGCTTCCGCCGACGTCAAATAGCGACGACTTCGTAAGATCTGGCTTTTAATCGCTGTGGTCGTAAATGAACGCCGATCCCTTGCTGAATTTATTGACACCCGTGGCGTATTGGGAAAAGACTATTGGGCTTTTATCGATCCTACCACCTGAACGATAACCGGGTATCCGTCCAGCTGTCGCGGCAGCTGTTCCGCAAGAGCAGATCGGGGTCTATCCACTCCGACAATAATCGCCGGATTGCCGCCTTTATCTTTACCCAAGCCGACCGATACCACTCCTGGAAATTCCAGCAAACGGTTTTCGTGTTTGGCCTTAACTTGTTGAATGGAAAGGGTCATATCCTTGGCTTTGCATAGAACTATTGCGGGAAGTAAAAGTAAAATTAACAACCAGCCGGGCTTCATAAGGCAATCCCGAGAGCCGAAAAGACATTTTCAATGCGATTGATGATCGTACTTTGATCGCTACCCGCAAACAGAAGCCCTACCAATCGGTTGTTTTCATCCAAAACTGCTGAACCGCTATCGCCACCCTGACTCATGGCCCCGGCCATCAATTGATCGGCGAATCGAGCAATCCGACCTTCTCCATACTGGACATTCACGGTTACATCTACTTGAAGAATCTCGCCGGTAGTCAATCGTGTCGTTCGTCCGCTCTTTTTAATGGCCATACCGAGTTCCCCTGGGGCGGAACCGGTGATATTACCGATTTCAAGAATTTCATCCTTGACATCTTCCGGGTTTATAGGACGGGCGATGGCAGCGTCCACCAGATTGTCTATTTGTCTCGTGCTGACAGCCTTTAAGCGTGAATCACTTCCCAGCAATTTTGCAATCCCATTGAGAATATTTGCGATTCCCCGGGCAGTGGGACAATCGCTGGGCATCTCGACGATATTGATGGGAACGAATTGTTCGAGATCAGCAATATGATCTTCCGGAAAGCGTCCTCCATCATAGGGACCGGGTTGTAATATCGGATCACCGATCTGGGCATCGTTGCTATTGGCCAGGACGTGGTTATTGGATAAGATAAACGTTTGATCGCTCTTTTTCACCAGACACCCCAAAGTTCCGGCCGTGATCTCGTGGTGTCCGATACTTACACCACCCGGGGCAGGTCGATGCCGTTCCGTAGGCAATTGCAGCGCTCGAATTGGCCCGGTCTGCACGACATCGGTTGGAAGCCCGCCAACTGTTTCGGGCACCAGGTCTCGCTCCATAAGTTCTGAGGCAGCCACCTTTTCAGTCACCGAGCAGACAATACTGAGTGTCGAAGTTTTTTGACCCCCCGTAACTTTGTAACCGATTCCGGTGGCCACCACATTTTTGCGAACAAGAAGCTCTTCCCGATTGTTTTTGAGAGTGTCTCTTACTGCGGAAAGTTCTGGATCCATAAAATCTCCTTTCGTAGCTTTCCATTTTTTTGTTTCATTCAATTATCTCAAACGACCCGAATCTACAAGCATTATTGTGGCACCAGCCTGTTTAGTCTTCATCCTTTTCAATGAATCAGCCAATTAAATCAACATAACACTTAACAGGCGCTTGCAGACGGACACTAACAAAAACACGCGCCGCTGAAGCGGAGCGCTATAGGGTTGAGTGAAGCTCCCCGCCCCAGGGGGCGGGGGTTCTGCCGTTCGGCAGTGCTTTGCAGCCCGGAAAGGAAGATATCTGTTTCAGACAGCCTCCCTTAACCCCGCCTGAAAAGGCGGGGCTTGCAGGGAAGCGAACCGGTCATAAACATAAAAAAGGGAGAAGCCTAAAATGAATCAACAAGTCGAGATCGGAATAATCGGAGAATTTGATCCGGATCTGCGCTACCACATAGCCACAAACGAGGCTCTTGATCATGCCGCTAATGCTCTGTTGGAGTATGCTCGCAATGCTTTGAGTATCACCGACGCGGAACACGAGGAAACTGCACTGAACACTCCAACACTTGTTGTCAGCAAATTGGCCTGCTCCCTTGTTGGCAAAGCTCAGACGATAAAAATTCTCACTGGATCGCCTTTTCATAATTCATACGGCCGGGATGAAGTAACAGAGCAGTTTGTTTGCAATTATGGGCTCAATCCAAAATTTCGCGATTCAATTGAAAAAGGACAGCTCAAAGCCGCTGGCGTAGATCTTGATGGTGAGATCAGGGCCATAGAACTGACGGATCACCCCTTCTTTGTTGGCACACTTTATCAGCCGCAAATATCCTCGACGCCCGAAATCCCTCATCCTATCATTGTCGCATATTTACTAGCTGCTTTGGAGTTGCAGATGAAAGGTAAATGATGATCGAATTAGTGTATTAAATACTTGACCTAACCTATCATTCAAGCCGACCGCAAAAAGACGTGGCGACTTAATTCTATATCGGGCTTTTTCTACAATACAGGAAAAAGAGGAAGATAGAAAAAGCTAGGCAGCATCGAGTGGGTGAATTTGTTTGAGCTCGTTTTTAAAAAGTTGTTCAGAGTCCCAAATGTCGCGAGCATTTTGTGCATTAAGCCAGAATTCAGGAGTATTAACGAACAAACGGGACAGCCGCAATGCCATAACGGGGGTGATGGATCTGCGTTCCCTGAGGATTTCATTGACAGTTTGACGGGATACTTTCAAAGCATCAGCTAGTGCCGCCGTAGTCAAACCATAGTCCGGCATGAAATCCTCCCTTAAAACTTCACCGGGGTGCGTAGGAGGAATTTCTCGTTTAATTGTATTCGGAATCTCCATTATGTTTCTCCTTAATGATAATCTGTTATCTCAACATCAGAGGCATCGCCATCAATGAACCGGAAACAAATGCGCCATTGGTCGTTGGTTGATATTGAACATTGCCCCTTTCTGTCACCCTTGAGGGTATATAATCGGATGCTTGGAGGTACTTCGAGATCGTTTAAAGTTGTTGCCCAATGCATATATTCCAACCGACGAATAGCCCTTCGGGTTAAATCAGGAGGCAACCGTTTTGGTGGTCTAAGGGACGGCGCCCGGCAAAACGCTGGAGATGGACTGGAAAAGGTTTGTGCCTTTTCCAGTCACTCAGCTCAATCGTTGAAAAAACATTAAATATTTGGTAAGTATTTAATATGAATGATATATCCCACGATATCAACGATGAAACGATTGAAGCGAAGGTTCGCTGGTTTCGTGCCCTGCCACTGTTCGAAAGGATAAAGATGCTCTGCAATTTCATCGACTTGGCATTGGAAATAAATCCCGATTTAGCAGGAAAAAAAGATGCTCAACCGATTAAAGGGCGTGTTCGAATCCTTTCAACAACATGAGGTTAAATATGTTGTTATCGGAGGTGTCGCTGCCGGTCTTTACGGAGTCCCCAGGGCGACTTTTGATGTTGATATCCTCATTGAGGCCACCCCCAAAAATATCCGCCGCCTACTCGATGCCCTCTTGGATGCAGGCATGGACACCGCATCCCTCACTAATGCTGACAAAATCCTTTCAAACGAAATAACCATATTCAAAGATCGTGTCCGTATTGACGTTCAAACATCCAGCCTCGGTTTGCGTTTCCAGGATGCATGTAAACGACACAAAACCATGGAATATCAGGGTCAGCCATTTTATGTCGCCTCGCGTGAGGATTTAATCTCCCCTAAACGAGCTGCGGGAAGGGATGTTGATCTTGAAGATGAGCTTTTATTAGAACTCCCGAACAAAGAAAAAAACACAGATAACCATCGGCTGCACAGGGACCGCTCGTAAACTCGCGGCTTTCGGGCCTCAATGCTACATGATAATAATATAGAATACGTACTTGAATTCAGCGATCTAGGGAAATATTTTGAAAAGGCTGACTTCACCGATGTGAAAGTATTCGAAGGCGAAGCTACCTTACGGAAATTTATTGCATCTATGTTGTCATACTATCCATGGTGGATCGTTCAGCTTTATCGTATACGCAAGCTACTCGTGGGCCTTCTTGGCCTCGTTAAACATGAAGAGCCGGAAGAATTACCAAATCTGCAGCCCAAAGATGTTTCATTTACCCCTGGGGAGAATGTCACCTTTTTCATTGTGCGATGCGCCAAAGAGGACAGATTTTGGATTTCAGAAACTCCGGACGACAAACATTTACGGGCATATTTTGGCGTCGTCAAAGAACCTGTAAACAATTCGATTAATCGCTTCTATGTTATAACGACCGTTTTTTATAAACATTGGACGGGTCCTATATATTTTAATCTTATTCGACCATTTCATCATTTAGTAGTTTCACGAATGGCCCGATATGGATTAACGCAATAAAATAATGCCGAAATTGGCATATAATCAATGGGATGGAGCTGACCCGCAGTCGCTAAAGCTATGACGCGGTAAACCAGAAAGAAACTCAAGCCTGAATCGACAATGCCTTAGGTTCTTGAGGCTGCTGTAGCCGGCAGCTCCCCCTGACATTATATTTCGAATGGTAAATTTATGAGCAGGATAGCATTCGAGGAGCTCCCTATACAGGCAAGAGAGCGGATTCTTGTCGCAGTGAATTTGAGTGAAGCCAAAAAAGCTGAAAAAATACTGAATGAAATTAAGATTGCTTACGCGGTCAACATTGAACCGTATTACAGAATATCGCCTTTCCAGACGCAGCATCAAGGCGCAGCCTTTTATGTCAAAACGGAGAATGCTGAGATTTGCCGTAAAATACTAAAAGAAAAGGGCCTGGCAGCCGGAGTCGTGGATATTTAACTTTATAATTTTAGATCTGAAATTGTAATAATATAACCAATCCGCGGAGCTGACCCGTCTTCGCTAAAGTTTCACCGAGTCAGGCTGGCTTGGAACTGGTGGGTTAAAGGTAAATGCCGGGCCCACTCGAAGTGCCTATGGCCGGCAGCTCACAACGGCTGTTAGAGGGGCCTATCCTTAAATATGACGAACAGGATATTAAATGAGCCAGGCATCCAGCGCTTCTTTTTCGTTGGGACTGCCTTTGCCTTGATGACGATTCTACTCGGCAGGCTCCAGCCGGTGTTTGCTTTGCTTGCGGTCGTACCTGCCAGCCTAATCTCGTATTTGCTGCGTGACGTAATCAGTCGTATGATTTTCGAAAAAGAATTTGTATTTGTGTCCAAGTTCGGTTTGAACAGCCCGGAGGAACAGCCGACGATACAGCGAAGCGATCATGTCCTGACCTTGGTATGTGCAATACTGGTAATTATTTGCGTATTTCTTGCGGGAGAAGGGTGTGATCGTTTTCATGGAACGGACCTGTGGAAGTGGGATTTGCCGTGGTTTTAATGATTACGGCAGGCAGTGTTGCATTGTGCTTTTCTGTCGCTATTTATCGGTTGGAAGGGTGTTCATCCATGACGTCTAACCACTCGGTGCAGATCGTCCGCAAGACAACACCGCTGCCCGAGGTTGCTGAGCCCGGTCCGCAGGGATCCTAATCATGATAGATCAGAAATGGTTAACAACTTCTGGCGGCGTGAAAATACCGTGGATAATTTACGGCACGGCCTGGAAAAAGGAGCGCACGGCGGACCTGGTTGTAAAAGCCATTCAAGCAGGATTTAGAGGGATTGACACCGCCTGCCAGCCGAAGCACTATAACGAGCCACTGGTTGGAGCGGCGCTTCGCAGGCTGAAAGACCACGGTATCGAACGGGAGAACTTGTTCCTGCAAACCAAATTCACTCCACTTTCCGGTCAGGACCCCCGGCAGGTACCATACGATAAGAATTCCCCCATGGAGTTGCAGGTTGTCCAATCCTTTGAGGCATCGAAAAAAAACCTGCAAACAGATTATGTAGATTCTCTGATACTTCATTCGCCGGTGGCACCCCATGCGCTTTTGATGAAGGTATGGAACGCAATGGAAGAAATTCAAAAGGCTGGTGGTGCTCGTCTGCTGGGGATCAGCAACTGTTACGACACTGAATTGATGCGGCTGCTGTCTGACGATGCCAACACCAAGCCGGCGGTTGTCCAAAATCGATTTTATCAGGAAACGGGTTATGATGCGAACTTGCGTGACTGGTGCAGGAATCACGGAGTTATTTACCAGAGTTTTTGGACCCTCACTGCAAATGCTCATATTCTCCACAGCGATATCGTTCGGACCATTTCGCTGATGTATGGCAAGACCGAAGCACAAATCTTTTTCCGATATCTCAGTCAATCTGGTATTGTTCCGCTTACCGGAACGTGTTCTGAGCGGCACATGAAGGAAGATCTCAGCATCTTGGATTTTGAGCTTTCTTTTGAGGATTTAAAGAATATGAGCCAGCTATTAAATTTTGCATAAGATGGTCCCTGCGGATAATAAGTGAAGCTCCCAGCCCTGGGGTTTGG
>JASFTQ010000105.1:0-13268 GCA_050053515.1 Desulfobacterales bacterium
AGTTCAAGATTTTACGTTTCCCTTCGCTAAGCCCCTTAAAACAAAAGGCTTTCAAACCGCTGCCGCACTTTTTATACTTACCCCTGGGACACCCCACTAGCCGGCTGATATTCCGCGTGCTTTTCTCTTGACACTTTTCCCGTCATACCGGTAAAAACATCCGATACTTATTATCCAATTCTGTTCAGGAGTCGGGGCGTTTGTTGCGCGACAAGATGCCGGGTTATGGCCTGCCATGTCTAACAGCGGCAACTACCCTGCATTTTGCTCCCGGCTGATGACGCCCGCCACTGTCCCGTGAATCGACAGCGCAGTTGGCCTTGCCGAGCGGCAATAGTCCTTTGCCGGTTAAAATCACTGAGGCGATCTGCTTGTCGTGCAACAAATGCCCCGGCCCCTGAATTTAGTTACGATAAGAATTTTGCAGTGCTGAAATTAAATAACCGCCAAAGGATGACAGCTCCGTGAATACCCTTGCAAAACGGCTCAATGAAACGATTGAAAAAGGCAACCCGTACCTGATGGAAATGATGGCCCACGTCGGTCAGAATCTTTTTTTCCCAAAGGGGATATTGAGCCAGGGTGCCGAAGCAAAGGAGAAAGCCTTTCGCATAAATGCAACCATCGGCATTGCCAGAGAGCAGGGAAGAACCATGCGCTTAGACTCGATCATGTTGCCGCTCAAAGATATCCGACCCGGGGAGTCATTGACCTATGCCCCCTCTTTCGGCATTCCGGCGCTCCGGCAAATTTGGCGGCAAAAAATTTATGAAAAAAACCCGTCTCTTGCGGGCAAGACGATCAGCCTACCCATTGTTACCTGCGGCATAACTCACGGTATCAGCGTCTTCGCAGATATTTGGATTGATCCCGGAGATGTCATTCTGTTGCCCGAGATGATGTGGGGCAACTACACCATGGTATTTAACGTCCGGAAAGGCGCAACCATCAAACAGTTCTCAACGTTCAGCCAACAGGGCGGTTTTAACCTGCCGGCATTAGAAGAGAAGGTCAAAGCGGCCGCCGATAAACACAAAAAAATCATTGTCGTATTGAATTTTCCGCATAACCCCTCCGGTTATACCCTAACCCGGCAGGAGGCAGAGACCCTGGTGAAAATCCTGACGGATGCGGCTGCCTCGGGAACAAATATTATTGCCGCCACCGACGATTCTTATTTCGGGCTCTTTTATGAGGAAGACGCTCTCAAAGAGTCTCCCTTTGCCTTGCTGGCGGATCAACATCCCCGCTTGCTGGCCGTAAAGCTTGATGGATGTACCAAAGAAAATTTTGTCTGGGGTTTGCGGATTGGTTTTGTAACCTATAGTTGCCGGATCGAAGGTGACCCGGCGCCGGTGTACGACGCCCTTGAGAAGAAAACCGCAGGCTGTGTGCGGGGCAGTATTTCCAATGCTTCCCATTTGAGTCAGACCCTCGTACTAAAATCAATGCAGCACAGGAGATTTCCGGAAGAAATCCGGGAGAAATTCGATATCCTCAAGCAAAGAGCCAGCCGGGTAAAAAAAGTTCTGGCGGATCCTAAATATAAAGATGCCTGGGATGTTTATCCCTTCAACTCAGGCTATTTCATGTGTATCCGATTGAAGTCCGTGAACGCCGAGACACTCCGCGTTCATCTTCTCGAAAAATACGGCATTGGGCTTATCTCCATCGGCGAAAGAAATTTGAGAATCGCCTTTTCGTGCATCGAAGAAGGCGAAGTCGCCGAGCTGTTTGATACCATACTAAAGGGAGTAAGGGAGCTCAGTTAAGGTTTTACGGTGTCGTCAGTATTTAACCCCCACTAGAAACAACCCCAGGGCCGGTGCCGTGGCGCCGGCCCTGGAGCGATTTTTCGCGCCAATTATCTCTGCGAACTCCTGCGGGCTGATTTTGCCCTTTCCTACCTCGACCAGGGTACCAACGATGTTGCGCACCATAAACCTCAGAAATCCGTCCGCCTCGATTCCAAACACCAGATAGTCTTGGTTCCGGCGGAAAAAACTTGCCGTTACAACATGTCTGACAGCATTGGATCTGCGGCTGCCCGTGCCTTCAAACGCCGTGAAATCGTGCCGGCCAACCAGATGAGCGGCGGCACGGTTCATGGCTTCAAGATCGAGCAGTTGGCGAATATGCCAGGCATATTGCCGTTGAATTGCTGCCGGTAATTGTCGATTCAATATGCGGTATTGATAATTTTTGCTTTTGACATCATAGCGCGCGTGGAAATTTTGCTCGACCTGCTCGCAGCTTCGGATAACAATGGATTCCGGCAAAAGACTGTTGAGCCCTCTCCAGAACTCTTGCGGTTTTAAGTGGGTGGCGCACTTAAAATTGGCCACCTGGCCCAAAGCATGCACCCCGGCATCCGTTCGACCGGACCCCACAACGGCAATCTGACGGCCGGTCATCGTGCCGACGGCCTTTTCAATTTCATGCTGGACGGTTCTGACGGATTTTTGTCGCTGCCAGCCGTGATAGTCTGTGCCGTCATACTCTATGGTTAACTTAAAATTTTTCATCAATTATTTAAAAAAACTGCAGCAATATTAGCGAAAGCGAAATAAAGGAGAAGATCGTTGACAGTACAATGGAGGCGGACGCAAGCCGGGTGTCGCTGTTCAGCTGAGATGATAGGACATAAATTGCGGTTGATGTCGGTAAAGTAAAAAAGATCATCCCCACTTTAAACGGCATCGGCGCAATATCAAATTTTTTCATAAGTACATATCCGGTCAGGGGCAACAGGACCAATTTAAAAACCGCAGCAATCAGTGAGACCTTAAAATGTTGTTTGAAATTTTTCAATGTGAGCCCTCCCCCGATGGACAGCAGGGCCAGGGGCAGGGTAATAAACGTGGTGAGATTGAAAGCATTATCGACAAAAACCGGAAAGTAATTTATGAAGCGGGCATACAGGATACCCCCGATACAGGCCAAAATCAACGGGTTGGCCCCGACAGCCTTAACGGTCATCCGGCTTCTCTGGGCGATATTAAAATCTTTGCCGGAAAACCAGATCAGGGTCGAGACGGCCAAAAGATTGATAAGCGGGATGGCAAATCCGATGAGGATGCCGAAGTGCTTGACGCCTTCATCGCCCAGGGCATTCAAAATGATGGCCATGCCGATATAGGTATTAAAGCGGTAACAACTTTGGGAAAACGTCCCCGCCTGGTAGGCG
This sequence comes from Desulfobacterales bacterium, assembly GCA_050053515.1. Classification (GTDB taxonomy): domain Bacteria; phylum Desulfobacterota; class Desulfobacteria; order Desulfobacterales. The sequence continues at coordinate 3,188 of JASFTQ010000105.1, forward strand.
GAGATGTCAAACACCTTAATGGCAATGCAACTTATCAGATATACAACGATAATTGCCGAAATGACCGCCCCGCAAAACAGCCAGTCGATCATAATGGATGAGGCGCCCCCGATTTTCCAAAAAAGGAGGGCCGGAAAGAATATGAAATATACCAGTCTGTCGGAAGTTTTCAGGTAAGCATCATTGGTGAAGCTAAATTTTTTGAGGAGATAGCCGAGACCAATCAGGGCGAAAACGGGAAAGATGCTGTTTAATACCATGGTTGTTTAAGACCTGTCACACAGGAGATTTAATCGGTTCGCTTTCCTGAAAGCCCCGCTCTTTTGAGCGGGCAGCTTCACTCGATAAAACACCTCAGTTTAGGGCAATCATAGGGTTCTGTCAAATTCTGGGGCCGACAACCCGGTGGAGACGGGGCACATATTGACAATTCATTTCCGTTTTGCAAAACCAATGAGACGGATTAAAATAGTTTCGTGTAATATGTCAACGGGATGGTAGCTGAAAAAATCTTTCTATACGGGAAAAAGCCATGCAAAATAAAGCGTGTCCGGGTTTTGTGTTCTCCGGGATCGCGGCAGGCCTGAAAAAAAATGGCGGCAAAGACCTGGGCCTTATCTACACCGAAGTCCCGGCAATGGTCGCCGGTTTATTCACCCGCAACCGGGTTCAGGCCGCACCGGTTCTGGTCGATCGCCAACGGATCAAATCGGGCGTTTGCCGGGCGGTGATTGTAAACAGCGGCAATGCCAATTGCTGTACCGGCGATCGAGGAATCGAGGATGCCGCAGCCATGGCCAAAGCGGCCGCCTTGAGTTTGGGAATATCGGAGGAGTCGGTGCTTGTGGCGTCCACCGGTGTAATCGGTGAACCGCTCCCCGTTGCTAAAATAGAAACTGCGGTACCGCACCTCGTCAAAACTGCCAGCACGGGAGGCCTTTGCGACTTGGCTGAGGCCATAATGACCACCGACACCCAGCCGAAAGTGACATCCAGAAAAGGACAGATCGATGGCCGGTCTTTTACGGTGCTCGGCGTTGCCAAAGGGGCCGGTATGATCCGGCCGGACCTGGCGACGTTGCTCTGTTTTCTGATGAGCGACATAACGGCTTCTCCAGGACTGTTGAAAAAAATGCTGTTGGCGGCCGCCGACGTGTCCCTCAATCGCATCACCGTTGACGGCGACACCAGCACCAATGATACCCTTTTTTTATTGGCAAACGGTAAATCCGGCATCATTGTAAAAAGCAAGGATCAGCAAAAAATCTTTCAACACGTGTTGGACGATGTGATGATCAATTTGGCCAAATTGTTGGTCAAAGATGGTGAGGGTGCTACAAAACTGGTTGAAATTATTGTCAAGGGAGCGATATCGCACCGTGATGCCCGCAGGGTCGCCGATGCAGTGGCCCATTCCAATCTGGTCAAAACAGCCATCTTTGGTGAAGATGCCAACTGGGGCAGAATCCTTGCGGCAGCCGGCCGGGCCGGGGTTCCGATCGAACCGTCCAAGATTGACGTTTATTTCAATACCGTGCAAATGGTCCGCAGCGGCATGGGATGCGGAAAAGCTGTCGAAGCAAGGGCCACCGAAGTTTTGAAAACACCTGAGTTTACCATAACGATTGATCTGCATATGGGTCGCGGGCGGGCCTCGATGTACACCTGCGATTTTTCAGTCGATTATGTGCGCATCAATGCGGATTATCGATCTTAACCCGGTTCTGGGAGCAGAGAGTTTTTTTGACAAGGTCGCTGATAATTCATTCCGTTATTATCCGGGGTTGAGAGGAAGACCTCCCCGGCACCTCAACTAAGTTTAATTAATGACTGTAATGCGACTTCAGAAGTTCTTATCCCGCGCCGGGGTATGTTCCCGCAGAAAAGGAGAGGAATACATCAGCAGCGGCCGGGTCGCGGTTAACGGCAAAATTGTAACGGCTTTGGGAACCAAGGTCGATCCTCAATCTGACCGGATCGAAGTAAACGGCCGGCGGATTAGAATGGATGGCGCGCTGATTTACATCGCGCTTAACAAACCCAAGGGCTATATCGCGAGTTGCACACGCCATCGGGCGGATGAAAATATCGTGCTGGATCTTCTCGACATCCCTCAGCGCATTTATCCGGTGGGAAGGCTCGACAAGGATTCCTGCGGGCTTTTGATTCTGTCCAACGATGGTCGATTCCATCATCGTCTTTTGCATCCTTCCTTTGACCATGAAAAGGAATATGAGGTCACCGTTGACAGGCCGCTGACCGACGGTGCCTTGCGAAAACTGTCCCGAGGCCTGCCCATGATGGGAACCCGAACCCGGCCGGCCGGAATCAAGAGACTCAGCGCCAGGCGATTTCGAATTATCCTGCGGGAAGGCAAAAACCGGCAGATCCGCCGCATGGTTCGAAAAGTGGGGAGCCGGGTGACCAAACTCAAGCGCATTCGGGTGGCCCGGATCAAACTGGGAAGGCTTGCGGAAGGTCGCTGGCGCCACCTTACTGAGAACGAGCTCAAGGATTTACCGGCCGCTGTAAAAGACGACGTCCAAGGTGACAGGCCATCAGGGCCGGCGAGGCTCACTGGGCGCTGATCACCTCGTAAAATACGGTGTGCTCGGCCCTGTCCTTTAAAGGGATGGCTGAAATGATGCGGGCAATTTGAGTGGCGGCAACATTGACACTGTCCATGACACCGTATTGCCCCTGTAACAAAAGTCCTTCAAGAAGCTGATGTCGCTCTCGGGTGGCGATGACCTGGATGTATTCGGTATTCTTGCGGTGGCCCGGCAGCGTGGAAACCTGCAGCTTCATCACATCGGTGCGCTCTGCCTCGGAAGGAATCTGCAATTTCTGCATGCCCTTTAGATAGTTTCCCCGCTGAATCCGGTTTGGGAAAAGCAGGGTCACACTGCCGTCTGCCGAAAAGTTCAGCACCGATATATAGCTGGGTTTGGTCGTTGTGACGGTGATAATCATCTCATCACCGGATTGATAAACCTTTTTGTTCAACTGACAGTTCACCTGGTAGAAGGGGTCCGGTTTTCCGCTCTCTTTTTTTACGGTTGCCTGGATGGTGACCCGGTAAGCGATCTGGGGAGGGCGTCTTTTGGAATCCTGGGTCACCGCCACATCCCAGCGGACAATTTTTTCGGCAACGATGTGACCGAATGATACGGAATGAATAAAATCGGCCTCAAGCATGTTGTTTTTGACAAAGGTCTCCGCCTGAACAGATACGCCGCAAACTTCTTCAATGGCATTTTGTCGTGCCCGTTTTAGAGCCAATTGCTGAGCTTCCGCAGGAGTTAGATTGGACAGGGCTGCTACACCGGTGACGTTGACCGTCCGGCCCTGGGCGGCCGGCGCATAGCGGTTTGCCATCTGGCCCCCAATGATGAGCGATATTAGCGCGGATATGACGATTTTGAATTTCATTTATATTTAACCAACGCCAGATCCCGGTTGGAAATTCTATACACTGGCGTCTGCCGGCGTCCGCTGTGGAGTTTGCGCGCCATATAGGGAACATTGTCGTTGATAAATTCGGACAACTCCCCCATGGTTATGGTTTTGTCTCGATTGGCATCGGCTTTTCCGTTGATGCCAAGCAGGAAATAGTAAGTAAACAACCCATGGCCCTTTTGCGGGTACCAGCTTGAAAGCTCGGTTCCACTGGACGATGAGATGATGGATGTATTTTTTTGAGCGATGAGCGGATTTTTCACGATGATGCCCACCGGGCTGGCCTTTTTGAACAGCGGTGCCCCGGAAAAGCAGGCATCCGTGACGACGGTAATCGAGCGCGCCCGCATCCTGGCAAGGTTCTTGTAGAGCAGCTCCAGGCCATATCCACCGATGGTCACATCATTGGGGTTGCCGTCGACCGGCAGGATATATCCTTTTTTGGATTCCAGGCTGGGGGCCCCGTGCCCCGAATAGTATACGAAAACATCCGATTTGCCGGGCGCCAGATAGTCATAGAGCATCCCCTTATAGTTTTGGGTCGATCCGAAAATATTTTCAAACACGCCCTTGGTGGCGTTCGTTTTGAAAATAACATTGCCGTCCCGGTAGCCAAAGGTATGGATGAGATAGTTTTTTACCATGGTGGCGTCCTGAATGGCATAAGAAACCGGGGGGATGTCTTTGTGGTGATAGTCTCTGTTGCCGATCACCACCCCAACCGCATAGCGGTTCGCTGATCGGGCTTTCTTCATTTGTTTGAGTTCGACCGGTGTTCGAACGACCGCGACAACCTCTTGCGGTTTGAGCTTGGTCAATTCAACCTTGGCCAGTTTGAGGTATTTGGCGGCGGCATCGGAGAAAACCATGGAAAGCGAGGTTTCAAACTCCGCAACAGCCTGTCTGTATTGCTTGAGCATGTAATGGCAAATTCCCTTCTCCCGGTGGGGCATATACTCGCCGTAACGCATGCCGTAATAACGAATTTTTTCCTTTTCTTTGTTTTTTTTGTCAAGAGCCCTGGCGAAGGCTTCCAACGCGGCTTCGTATTGCCCTTTTTCTTTGTATTCCAGTCCTTGCAGGTAAAATTTTTTATATTTTTCAAGCGCATACACCGCAGGGCTGCCGATGCAGAAAACCAGGAGAAATATTGCCCCGAATGGCAACAGCAGAAAATATTTGCTTGCGACGGTGTCCATGGTTGCCTCTCTTTATCGGTTATTTGAGAATCACTCGAACCTGTAGACCAGGGAAAGGATCAGCTCCTTGATGTAATCGCCGTAAATCCCTGCCAGGTCTATTTGAACGTTGTCAAAGACGGCTCCCAATCCGGCCGAGTAGATGTGGTCATCATCGTCCCGCTCTTGTAATATGTCTCTAAAAAGTGGATCCGGACCGTTGTAAACGACGCCATGGTCCGGTCGAAAGTAATAACCGGCCCGGGCCGCCAAAGGGATCCGGCCGGCCTCGAAGATGTATTCCAGACCGACTCTAAATTCAAATTCATCGTCGATCACAAAATCATCGTCTTGCAGGGTGGTGCCCGGATCCAGTTTGAAGTTGTCCACCAGATCGGAATATTCCACGTAGTTGACGTCCGCCGCCAGGGTAAAGCTGGGAGTAAAGCGGTAGGCCAGGCCCAAACCGAAGACATCGGGCACCTTCAGGTCGTTGTCCAGCTCCCATTCCTGAAGCCAAAAGAATTCATCAGGGGGGCTTAAATAAACATAGCTCCAGCGCGACTTGCGCGACCCGAATTTGGGCCCTTGACGGTAGACCAACCCCAAACTCAGGGTATCCACCGGGTTCCACAAAAAGGACAGGGTGACATGCTCAGCGGTATCGCTGTCATTGATATTTTCTCTTTCCTCCAACGTGGTCTTGGCTGCATCGTCATACCCCAGGGTGAGCACGTCGTACTGAAGTTCGGTAAAGTTGACAGACACGCCGGCCGAAAATGTTTCGGTCAGCTTGACCCCCAACCCGATACCCAGAGTGACGGCTTCCAGTTCGACATTGACGTCGCTGGCCTCGTCGGATTCGTCAAACCAATCATAATCGCTTTCAATGTTGAGCAACTGATGCCTGAAAACGGTGATGGTGGTCCCCTCTGAAGGATAAGCGAAACTGATAAAGGACACTCCATCCACGGTGTCGTCAAATTCGCGGCTGCCGATCGCATCGTATATCTGGGTGGTGATTTCGGAATACTTGTATTCCGCGGAGACTTCCGGCGCGGTGAGAATGGTCAGACCGGCCGGGTTGGTGTAAGCCGCGGTGGCATCGTCGGCCAGGCCGATAAAGGCACCCCCCATCGCATTGGCGCGTGCCCCCGGGTTGTTAAAACGAAAGTCGAGGCCGAAAAAGTCGTTACCGCCGACCAGAGCCCGGGTTTCAGAAGTCAAAAAGAGCATAAAAAGCAGCAAAAGTGTGCCAATGACCATCTTTTTCATCATATGTTCCTCTCCTTTGATTGATGTCGGGGCCTGTGTCCCGGTTGAAAATGAGAAAGGCATTACCAGATAAAAGCGCTTGGATAATATTGAGAACACCCTGCAGATGGTTTCTGGTCGTATTTTGCTGTGCGCAACAGCCGTCATATTTTTTAAACGACTGGATTTTATATGAATTATGACAATAAATCAACCAATTTAACAGACCGCCGCCAAATTATATTTCAAAGAAAATTCCATCTGCCGGTTGACCCCACCGACATCCGGAGGCGGGGTATTTCTTGCACGACAAGATGATCGCCCCGGTGCTTTTGAAGGGCAGGGGCCTGCTGCCGCCGCTCGATCGAGCAGGCCATAACACGGCAGCTTGTCGTCGCAAAAGTTGCCCCGCCTCCGGATATCGCCAGGGTCTCACAGCGATTGGGCGTTATAGGCATTTTTGAAACTGAGATAAATGGCGCCGCCGGCTACATTCGCTCGAGGATAAATTCGGTTCGATCCTCGATCGAAAAAACCGGAACATGAACAATTTGGTAGCCCAGCATGCGGTAGCTGCTTTCGATGAGGCGCGCCAGTTCACCGGCGACGGCTTCGTTTTCCGATCGCACCGGGTCTTTTTGGAACACGAGCGGATCCAGCAGGAATACCTTTTTGTAACAGCAGTGCGTACTCTTTTCAAAGGGCTCTTGTGCATCGAGGCCTTCCAATTTGAAGTAAGCAATGCTGTCCGGAACTGCCCGGTCAAAGAAAATTATGTCATCTTCGGGCAGCGACGCCTCGATTTGGATTTTACGGGATAGAATCAGGCGTTCGAATGACAACACATCGGCTTTTAGTTCTTTGAGTGTTTTCCCTTTAGCCAGCTCTTGATCGATATAGGCCCTGGCAACCTCGTGAATCACACGGTAACCGCGTTTTTCCAGTTCACGAATGACGGAAGTCTTGCCCGAGCAGGGCGCTCCGGTAATAACATACCAGTTTGTGGGTTGCACGGCAGATGCGATCCGATGTGGTTCAAAGTGATTTTATTTAGTCCTCTGAAGCTGGAATGAGTATCTATTCGACCAGTAATTTCTGTCCCGGGTAAATGGTGCTTTGGGTGGTCAGATTATTCAAGCGCAGCAGACGGTTCAGCGGCATATTATGTCGTGCGGCAATTTCAAACGGACTGTCTCCGCGCCTGACGCGATACATCTTTGCCCCATTTGCGGTTGGCTCGGTATTAGGCGGCAATTTCAGGATCTGGCCGATGTGAAGCTCCGTGGAAGTGAGGTTGTTGAGTTGCTGAATTTTTTGAGCTGTGGTTCCGTAGCGATTGGCGATTATCCAGAGCGAATCCCCCCTGACGACCGTGTGCGTCGGACTATATTTAGGGCGTAATTTTTTCCTTTTCGGGGGGCGGTATTCATATCCTCGCTGCGGGATCTTGAGCAACCTGCCGGCAACGATATAATTGGAGCGGCGCAGTTTATTGGCCCGCATAATGCTTCTGACACGCGTGCGATAGCGTTTGGCGATTATGGAAAGCGTTTCTCCCCGGCGCACCCGGTGGTAAACAAAGGTGGGCCGTGGCGGAGCCGATACGGGGATGTCATCAATTTTAGCCAGAAACTGTTCACCTTTGTCGGGGGGAACCCTCAGGCTATATTTATCCGGCGGCAACAGTTTGTATCGCAGCTCGGGGTTGAGCCCCTTGAGATCTTCCAAGGGAACTCCGATTGCAGCGGCCACATGCTTTAAATGAATTTGTTTGGCTACTTCCACGGTTTCGTATTCCAGGGGAGGATCGAACGCCACGGCGTCAAGACCGAATTTCTGGGGGCTCTGGATGATGTGCAGCGTGGCCAGAAATCGGGGCACGTATCGAGCCGTTTCGAAAGGCAGCTTTTCATACAGGTCCCAAAAGTTGTCGAGATAGTTGATATTTTGGTGGCGTATAACCCGTAAGACCCTGCCTTCGCCGCAGTTATAGGCCGCCATTACGGTTGTCCAGTCTCCGAAAATTTGATGCAGTTCCTTTAAATATGCTATGGCCGCGTTGGTGGACTTTATAGGATCGAGTCTTTCGTCTATGTATTTGTTGCGTTTTAGTCCAAACTTATATCCGGTTGACGGGATAAATTGCCACAGCCCAAGCGCCCTGGCCCGTGAAAACGCATTGACTTTGAAACCGCTTTCAATTAATGGCAGCCAGGACAGTTCTACGGGGAGGCCGGCTTCGATCAGGGCAGCTTCAATTAGCGGACGCCATCGTCCCGAGCGCTGGTAAGATTCGCTAAAAAAGGTTTTCTCTTCGCCGATGGTAAATCGCTCGATCTCGGCCTCCACGTACCTGTTTATTACCCTGGGTATGGCCTGATGGTGTCCGTTGACAACGATATTGCGCGAGGCATATAACTCGAGCATGCGCTTTGAGATTAAAAATCGCAGGTCATCTTTTTGCTGTATGAGTTTGGGTTGATCGTCGATATCGACCTTTAATATCAGTGCATAGGCCTGATCGAGGGCACCGACTGCGTTTTCAAGTTCACCCTTCTGCCAAAATTGCTGGGAGGCCTGACAATATTCGAGGGCTTCATCCAGGAGGGCTTGTACCCTTTTTTCACTCAGTTTGGGATTATCGCGCGGGATGATCGGCGCTTTATCGGTAGATTCAATAACTTCTGCAGTCGCGGTTACCACTGCAGATGTGGCGGGCGAAAAATGAGATGATGGCGTTTCCCTGTTCGGTACCTGCGTGGTATCGGCGGTGGTTTTGTAATCAACCGCGGCAGTATGGGGCGATGGATTGGGTTGACGGTCCTGGGGAGTCGATATTTCGGTGGCCGGCTGAAAATAAGTACATGAGAGAAAAAACAGCAGGACCACAAGGAGGAATCCGCGCAACTTTATCCGGTGAGCTTCCATAAACAATCTACAACAAATACCCGAGTTTCTAATGCATCGAATTTTATTGAAAATAAATTTTTGTTGGATTACACAAATACAGGTGGCTTTGTCAAGCCTTATCCTCAACTGCAGTGAAGCTTCCCGCGCAGCCCTAAAACTGCATGCCTGCCGGGCCTGATAACAGCTACTGCCTTGCAATTTACCGCCGGCTGATTGTTACAATAACATTGTATTAGGAATTTACATATTTTTCAATAAGTAATTAAGGTTGTTACCGAGCTCGCCTTCGATTTTTCAGCGGACAATTGATATATGGTGTCGCCAGTCGAAAAGAACAAGAAGGATAAAACGGCTGTTTGAATGTGATAATGGCCCTATACGATATCGAAAAAATAAGATAATGGATAATAATCGGAATAATTAAACAAAAATGAATGATTAAACGATATAAAATAATACGATAATATATATTTTACTATAAATTAATTTAATCGAATTTGCGATTTACAAAATTGACGGGTAAAAGGAGAGGTTATTTTTAAATTCAGAAATTTTATTATCATTTTATTCAAATTAGCCGGCAATTTGACTTGCGGGCCAGAGTAGCTCAGACGGTAGAGCAGCTGATTTGTAATCAGCGGGTCGCGGGTTCGACTCCTGTCTCTGGCTCCATGCTTTTTATCGGGTGGGGTTCCCGAGTGGCCAAAGGGAACAGACTGTAAATCTGTCGGCGAAGCCTTCGGAGGTTCGAATCCTCCCCCCACCACCAACCTCATAGCAAGTTGAATGTAGGAGATTTCGATAAGCGTCTCGAGATCGATGAGAACTACATGACTTCCTGCAAGAGTCTCACAGCGAACTCTGTGTAAACTTATTGCGACCTCCTTTTTTACATGGCGATGGGGTTAACTATAAAGTGATAATAACGGATTGCCAGGGCGGGAGTAGCTCAGTTGGTAGAGCTTCAGCCTTCCAAGCTGGATGTCGCGAGTTCGAGTCTCGTCTCCCGCTCCAAATCCTGCAGCCAAGAGCCTTTACGAGATTTTACCTGGGGTTTCAAGATTAACGAATTCCTAAGCCCACGTAGCTCAGTCGGTAGAGCGCTTCCTTGGTAAGGAAGAGGTTCACCGGTTCGATTCCGGTCGTGGGCTCCATCATTTTTCAATCCGAAACCGATGAAATCAAAAGATTTCCATCAAGGATCTTGAGATATGCCGATGATGAGTTATTTTCAATAACTTCAATTATCAAAGTCACCGGGAGGAAGTCGATATGTCGAA
>JASFTQ010000106.1:0-13166 GCA_050053515.1 Desulfobacterales bacterium
GAGCAAATCGATAAGTTTCCTTTTCCAAAAGCCAACCACAAATTTATCCCATTGCTGAAAGGGTGTATCGCAACTCGTGAATAAAAAAATTGACCCCGCCGCAGGAAGCGGGGTTTGCAGGGAAGCGGGGTTTGCAGGGAAGCGAACCGGTCACGGAGGAGACATGCCTGAACAGAATCTGAAAAGGGTCACCCCTCTCAGTTTATCTTCTTCATGGTGTATTTTCCGCTTGATAAACCAAGTGCATGTGTCACCCGCCAGGTTCCGGAACCCTGTGAACCGACAATTTTACCCTGCATCTTTCCGCTGACGGAGGAGGGTCCTTCCGCCATATGCGCATAACCGCCGATACTGGCCGTAAAAACGTCTTTATTGATTTTTCCTTTCAATTTAAAACCTACATCCCCAAAACCGCCCCGATGATCTTTTATCGGCCCGGAAAGCTTTCCTTTGAAGGGCTGAATACCTTTTTCAACCGCATATCGTTTGAGGGTCATCTTGAGGCTCCCCACCGTTTGCCCGGTAAATTCTATTTGCCAGATTTCAACCGCTGGTTGATTATCTTCCATGAGCCGGCTGGCGGCACAGGCAGACAACGCGTTTACAAGAGCCAAAGACATAAAAACCAAGATAAACTTGTGTTGCAAATCTGCCATTATAATCCCTCCAAAAATGATCATTAAAATATTTGTCCCATTATTGGACCAAATCCCAACGCTAAAAGAAAAGAAAGAACTTCGGCAGGGCGGCCTAAAAGGGTTTGCTTAACCGGTGGGCCTCGGCCAGTTTCATATAGTCTCTGGAGGATCTCAGGTTTTTTTCGATGACGGTTTCATCGAGTTCTTTTTTAAGCGCAGCCGGAATCCCGGCTACCAGGTGATAAGGGCCAACGACCTGCCCTTCCCGAACAACAGCGCCGGATCCAACGATCGATCCTTCCTTAACCAGGGCTCCATTTAAGACGATGGCGCCAATACCGATCAGGCTGAAATCTTCGATCGTGCAACCGTGAACAACCGCACGGTGGGCAACGGTGACATCATGGCCGATCACCACCGGAAATCCGGGATCGATATGCACGGTACAATTATCTTGAATGTTGGTGTTGCTGCCAATGGTGATCGTATCGCGGTCCCCCCTTACAATCGTGCCATACCAAATATTGACGTTGTCCATGATGTGTACGTTGCCAATAACCACGGCAGTCGGTGCGATAAAAACATTTTTTCCTATTTTAGGCTTCACTCCCTTGTATTCAAGTAACATGATATCTCCAGTTTTCAATTATTGTCGGGCGATTTTTCAATTTAATCGTTTAAGGGCCCGGCTTGTCAAATCAAAAATTGCCGATTCCGGTTAGCTAAAGTCGCTTCTGCCCGCATAGCCACTAAACAGGATAGCGCATATTCATCTAGCAAATGGTTTCCGGATAGAGATGGCGTGACAGCCAATTTTATTGCCCGGGGCCGGGGAAGTTTACCCGATTTTTCAATTATCTTTACATTGCAGCAAATGAATGGCATATTTTTAATGTTAAGCGACATAACCCCGGCAAATCCTGTATAAGGGATGGCTTCAATGCAGCCACGTTATGGAAAGTGAGCATGGAGGTATAAAAATGGGAACACCGTGGCCACCGAGTTATGATCAAACATACATCCCGTCTCCGGATGCCGAATATTGGAATCAGCAGATCGAGACGATGGATCCCCTGGAGAGAGAACAAAAAATTATCCTGCCGAAGCTCAAAGCGCAATTGAACTACGCCTACAAAAATTCTGCTTTTTATCAAAGAAAATGGGATGCGGCCGGCGTAAACCCGGCGGATATCCGTTCCCTGGATGATTTTGAGGGATTTCCCATCATCACTAAGGATGATATCCGACAAGACCAAAAGGATCACCCGCCCTTTGGCAGCAACTTGTGTGTTTCAACCAGAGAGCTTGCCAGAATTAAAGGGACCTCGGGTACCACCGGAAAACCGACGGCCTTTGCTATCAGCAAAGGGGATATGCAGCGAATCGCGGAAACCCACGCCAGAACCATGTGGGGCTTTGGTATCCGCCAGGAAGATATTGTTTTTATCGGTTCTTTTTTCAGTCTTTACTGGGGCAGTTGGGGGGCCCTGGCGGGTGCCGAACGTCTCGGTGCCACGGCATTTCCCTTCGGTGCCGGCGTCCCCGGACAGTCCGACAGGGCCCTGGAATGGATGAAAGAGGTTCGGCCCACCGTTTTTTACGGAACGCCGTCTTATGCCCTCTATCTGGCTGAAAAGGCCAGGGCAAAGGGACTAAAACCTGCCAAAGATTTTAATTTCAGAATTCTTTTCTTTTCCGGTGAGCCGGGGGCCGGGATTCCCTCCACGCGCAAACGCATCGAGGAAACCTACGGCGCAATTTGCATCGATTCGGGTTCTACCGGAGAGATGGCCCCCTGGATGACGAATTGTGAATGCCGTCAGCGGCAGGGGATGCACCTCTGGCAGGATATTGTATATGCCGAACTTGTGGATTTGAGTACCTACAAACGGGTTCCCTATGGCCAAGAAGGCGTCACGATTTACACCCATCTGGAGCGCGATTCTCAACCGATGATTCGCTATCTGGCCGGGGATGTGTCTAAATGGGTTGACGACCCATGCCCCTGTGGTCGTACTTACCCCAGACTGCCACTGGGTATTTATGGTCGCTCCGACGATATGTTTGTGGTCAGGGGAGAAAATGTAACGCCAAGGGCTATCGAGGATGCGATCCGCGGTATTGACGGGATGGGAGATGAATTCCGCATTATCATCACCCGCGAAAAAACCATGGATGAAATGATTGTCCAGGCCGAATACACCACCAGTGTCGATCCGGCCCATATCCCGCAACTGAAGAAAAAACTGGAAGCGGAGCTAAAGTCCCGGGGACTGAGAACGGTGGTTCAGATGCTGGCGCCCAACAGCCTCGAACGAACGGAATTCAAAGCCCGACGCATCATTGACAAGCGGGATTTGTATGAAGAAATTATGCGGCAAGAATGAGGTGGAAGAAATATCCGGTAATTCGTCATTTCACCGCATCACACCGGCGATGAGTTACAGATGCTCGATGCTTGATACTTGATGCTGGATGCTGCCCGCCCGCTCATGTCTTGCATGGCAGGCGGGTCGGCTTTGCCGTCAGGCCCTCCCGGTGATCGCCCGCCGCAAAGCCGATGGCGGACGGGCAAGGCGGGCAGGGACGCTGGATAATTCAAATAAACACCTGGATTCTGCAGAGGAGATATAATGTCCATTGAAAAAAAGGAAGAAGCCTGTTTGTTCAGTCAGGCGCAAGTCCAAGAGATCGAACAAAAGTATCAAGAATGGTTTAATAACACCCTGCGGGATGCGGACCGCAAAACAGAAAAAAATTATACCACCCATTCCGGAATTCCGATTAAACCCCTCCACACCCCTGCTGACATTAAGGATCTCGATTACATTGGCGATATCGGATTTCCGGGGCAACCGCCGTTCCTGCGTGGTATCTATCCCAATATGTACCGGGGCAGAGCCTTCACCGTGCGCCAACTGGCCGGGTTGGGTGCACCCGAGGACTGTAATATAAGAATTAAATACCTGCTGGATCACGGGGCCACCGGTGCAAACATCCTTTTTGACCTCCCCACCATCCGCGGATATGATTCCACCGATCCGGAGGCCGAGGGTAATGTAGGCGCCTGCGGTGCCGCAGTTGATTCTATCTGGGACATAGACGCCTATTTTGCAGACATCGATCTCGAAACCATCAGCACCTCCATTGTCACCCATCTCCCCAGTACCAGTATCGTCATTCCGGGTATGTATTTTGCGATTGCCGAGCGCCGGGGAACTCCCTGGGCGAATCTGGCCGGGACCTGTCAGAACGACTTTATCATGGAGACCTGTGTGGGCAGCGCGCCCGAGATGTTATGGCCGCGCACTTCCTTTCGCCTGCAATGTGATGTGGTAGAATGGATTTGCAAGCATATTCCCCGCTGGAACCCAATAAGCTTCAACGGGTATAACCTGCGTGAGGCCGGCACGGATGCGGTGGGCGAAGTGGCCATCGCTATGGCCAATGCCATAGCCACTGCGGATGAGCTTATCCGCCGCGGCATGCATATTGATGATTTCGCCCCACGGATGTCCTTTTTCTGGGATCTTCATAATGATTTCTTTGAGGAAATTGCCAAGTGCCGCGCCAGCCGTAAGGTGTGGTATAAAATTATCAAAGACCGCTACGGGGCGAAAAACCAAAAGTCGCTGCTCATGCGGTTTCATGTTCAGACCGCCGGGGTCACCCTTCCGGCCACCGAACCGCTGAACAATATCGCCCGCTCCGCTATTCAGGGTCTTGCCGCCGTTTTAGGCGGCTGCCAGTCCCTGCATACCGACTCCTATGATGAAGCCTATTCCGCTCCGACGGAAGAAGCGGCCCTCATTTCGCTTCGCACCCAGCAAATCATTCAAGCTGAAACGGGTGTCTGCAATACCGTTGACCCTTTGGCTGGGTCTTACTATGTTGAGCATTTGACCGAAGAGATGGCGCGCCGAATTTTGACTTACTTGGAAAAAATCGAGGACATGGGCGGTCTGGTGGAGGCGGTCGAAAGCGGTTGGTTGCACCGCGAAATCAGCAAATACAACACCACCTACCAAAAAAAAATTGAAACCGGTGAAATGCCGATAGTTGGTCTCAATTACATGCGTGCCGAAGAGGATCGGAGCCGCGACATCGAGGTGTTCGAATATCCGGAAACGTATACCCGACAAAAAGCCAAGATGGAGCGACTCAAAAAAGAGCGCAGCCAGCAGAAAGTGAAAGATTGCTTGGATATTCTGCGGCAAAAATGTCACACCGATGAAAATCTCTATCCATATACATTGGAAGCGGTGAAAAATCTGTGCAGTCTTGGTGAAATCGAAGAAATCTTCCGGGAGGAATTCGGCTTGTGGAGTTTTCCGCTATTATAATTCCAAGAAGGAATGACGAACGTGTATAATGACAAAATCGTGAAAACATGGTTTCATTCCAGAGTGGCGATGATGCTGGTCACTGCCTGCCCGCCATCGCGAGCCGCTCAGGCGAGGCGGGCGGGGATGCTTGATGCTGGATAAAAAAAGACTACCTGTTCTTCCACCAGTGGAGGAGGACCCGAGAGATTATGGAGCAAAAAATCCGAGTCGTGATGGCCAAGCTGGGACTTGATATTCATTGGCGGGGGGTATACCTCGTTGCCGAATTTTTAAAAGATGCCGGTATGGAAGTGGTTTATCTGGGAAACAGCTTTCCGGAACAAATTGTCGAGGCGGCTATTGAAGAAGATGCGGATGTGGTCGGCTTGAGCACCCTGAGCGGCAACCACATGACCCTCGGTCCCAAGGTGGTCAGGTTGCTCAGAGAAAACAACCTGGACCACGTGAAGGTGTTCATGGGTGGCGTGATGCCGCCCAAAGACGCCGCCAAACTGGAGGCCGAACACGGCATCCACAAGGTATATTTGCCCGATACTCCCATGGAAACCATCATCGAGGGAATTAAGACCAGCATGAGGGACAGCTAGAAGCCATCTCGAAAAATAACAGATCGCATAGAATGATCGGCAGAGCACTTCGATGGATGACTTCATTCCGATGATCCAGCTTGCATCAGAAGTCAGGGCACTTTTTGCACGACAGTCTGATTACGCTTGAGCTTTCAAATGGCTGATATTGACAAACTCATCGAGCAATCCTTGAAGGGTGAAAAACTGGCCACGGCCCGGCTGATTTCGATGGTCGAACGCCGGGATAAGTGGACCTCCTATATATTGGAGAAGATCTATCCCCGTTCCGGCAAGGCTTATTACATCGGCGTGACCGGACCCCCGGGGGCCGGCAAAAGCACGCTTGTGAATAAATTGGTCAAGCTGTATTGTAAAGGCAATTATTCGGTAGGTGTTATTGCCGTAGATCCCAGCAGTCCTTTTAGCGGCGGCGCCCTGCTGGGGGACCGGATCCGTATGAAGGTGAAACCACAGGAGTATGATTATTTTTTTCGCAGCATGAGCGCCGGCAGGACCATGGGGGGCCTATCACGAACCACCAAAGAAACCTCGCGTATCCTGGATGCCAGCGGCAGACAGATTATTATCATCGAGACCGTGGGTGTCGGACAGTCTGAACTCGACATCGCCAAGGCAACCGACACCGTCCTGGTCATCTTAACCCCGGAATCCGGTGACCAAATCCAAATAATGAAAGCCGGCTTGCTTGAAATCGCCGACATTTTTGTGATCAATAAATCGGATCGTTCGGGGGCGGAAAATATTGCCCACTCCGTTCAGGGAATGCTTGATCGCCGACAGACCAGGTCTCAATGGCATCCTCCGGTTTTTATGACTTCGACATTAATGAACAAGGGCATTAACGAACTTTATGACGGAATAGGGACCCATCATCGATATCTTCAAAATCAGGGAAACCTGGAAAAACGCCGAAGGTCCCAGATCAAGGAAGAGTTGCAGCATTGTATCGAAAGCGCGATTTCCGATATATTATGGCAGGATATAATTCAAAATGAAAAGATCGATCAACTCGTGGCTGATATCTGGCGGCATAAAATACCACCGCATAAAGCCGCCCGGAAAATCGTCGCTGATTGGTTGGGAAAAGAAAAAGACAAATGCCGATAGCCCTTTTAATTTTAACCGAGAAATGATATGAAGCCGGGATCTTTAACCTGGAGCGCAACGCGTGATCGCTTATGGAAGAATTCAGTTTTGAACAAGGACCTATTCGTCCACCCAACGAGGCCCGTAGCTTTTTGTTGCGTCTCACCCGGAACTGTCCCTGGAATCAGTGCCTTTTTTGCCCGGTTTATAAAAAAAGAAAATTTTCCCTGCGAACCGTTGCGGAAATAAAAGAAGATATCCTGGCAGCAAAGAGCATAGCCGATGAAATCAAGGCGCTGTCCTGGAAGTTGGGGTGTGCCGGCAAGGTTGTCGATCAGATCATCAGCTACATCTTCAATCAAAGCGATTATAGCGAGAACTACCGCAGTATCGCCGTTTGGCTTTACTATCAAACACATGCGTGTTTTTTACAAGATGCCGACAACCTTGTCATGAAGACCCAAGATCTGGTTGAAGTCATTGGCTTCCTCAGAAAAACGTTTCCGGAGATTACACGGGTTACGACTTATGCCAGATCCCGGACGATTGTGCGCAAATCAGTTGCTGCCCTGAAACGCATTAAGAAAGCAGGTCTTGATCGGGTCCATATCGGATTGGAAACAGGCTATGATCCCCTGTTAAAATTGATAAAAAAAGGGGTCAGCGGGGCCCAGCACATCGAAGCCGGCCGCAGGGTAATCGCGGCCGGTTTGGAACTGTCCGAATATGTGATGCCGGGGCTGGGCGGTCAGGAAATGTGGCGTGAGCATGCCGTCGAAACCGCAAGGGTACTCAATCAGATTAATCCGCGGTTCATCCGTTTACGCAGCCTGAGAGTCCCCCGACGGGTGCCGCTTTATCAGAAGTTGAAAGACGGTTCGTTTACCATGCAAACCGATGACATGCTGGCGGAAGAACTGCGACTCTTCATCGAAACTTTAGATGATATTACCAGTACGGTTACCAGCGACCACATCATGAACCTGCTGGAGGAAGTCACCGGAAAAATGCCGCATGACAAGCAACGGATGCTGCAGGTAATCAAACAATATCAGGCGCTATCTGACACCGATCGGCTGGTTTATCGGGTGGGGCGGCGCGGCGGAACCTATCGTTCAATTGATGATCTGCAGCGCGACCCCGCAACCTATCAGCGAATCAAAAACTTAATATCAAACATTCAAGCAAAAGAGGGAGTTGACGGTGTAGAAAAATTTATTACCGAAATGGTCGACCGCTATATTTAGAGTGTATACAAGAACGATCGCGGCTGGAAGCCGCTCCCACAGTTCGATGATGAATATGTGGGAGCGGCTTCCAGCCGCGATAAATCGGTTATGTCGAATGGCTTTTGTTCTTCTTAATATGTGCTTCAACTGGAGGCAAGTTGCTGATGGAATCCCTGAGAATTCTTGGAACCGGTTCCTATGTGCCACCGAAAATTTTGACAAATTTTGATCTTGAAAAAATGGGTCTCGACACCACCGATGAGTGGATATCGCAACGCACGGGCGTACGAGAGAGAAGAGTCGCAGATGCCGGAATCACCACGTCGGATCTGGGATATGAAGCCGCGGTAAGAGCCCTCGACATGGCGGGACTAACCGCCCGGGATATCGACCTCATAATTATTGCCACCATCACACCGGATACCTGTTGCCCGTCAGCAGCCAACTGGTTGCAGGCCAAACTGGAGGCGCCTCAAGCCATCACGTTCGATGTAACGGCCGCCTGCTCCGGATTTATTTTTGGAATCAATGTTGCCGAACAATATCTGAAAAACAAAACGTGCCAACACGTCCTGGTGGTTGCTTCGGAAGTCATGACCCGCACCCTAAACTGGCAGGATCGCAGTACTTGCATTCTCTGGGGTGACGGCGCCGGTGCGGCGGTGTTAACGCTGGGAAGCCGGGGTTCCGAGATATTGTCCACCCACATCCATACGGATGGCGCCAACGGCCAGGATCTCTTACTGCCCGGCGGCGGCTCAAAAACCACGCCCATTTCTCATGAGAGCGTCGACCAGGGGCTGCATTACCTGAACATGATTGAAGCGAATCTCAGCTTCCGGGTGGCGGTTAAATATTTTATGGAATCCATAAAGGAAGCGGTGAATCATAATGGCGTTAAAGTAGAAGACATTAATTGGTTTATCCCCCATCAGGCGAACATTAGGATGTTTCAGTTCATCTCCAGCTCGATGAAGATCCCCTTTGAAAAATTTTACATGACGGTCCACAAATACGGCAACATCTCCTCAGCCTCCTGCGCCATCACGCTTGACGAAGCCGTGCGTGACGGCAGCATCCAAACCGATGATCTGATATGCCTGCCGGTCTTCGGTGGCGGACTGACCTGGGGCAGCGCCTTGATTAAATGGTAAACATTGACAAAATTTGATGGAGCCGGTATCATATCCGACAAAGAGGATTCAGATGAGGTTGAAACCGTGCGTCCCAGCTGAACGTAGACCAACTCAATCATGCGCCGATCGCCGTCGTTTTCTACAATATGCAACGATTGCAGCCCTTGTTAATTTTTTCCCCACAACTATTTTCGCAGCGGTGGCACGCATTCTGACTCCCGAGAAAAACCTTTCCTTTTACAACACCCATACCAGAGAAAGCCTTGAGACCTGCTATTTTCGCCGGGGTGACTATTGCCCAGAGGCTTTGGTACGCATTAATTATATCCTGCGGGATCATCGAACCAGCAAGGTCAAACCCATTGACACCCGGCTCCTTGATCTTTTGCATGGCCTTTCTGTGTCGCTGCAGTCACAGTCGCCCTTTCACGTAATTTCCGGATACCGTTCTCCCAGGACAAATGCATCCCTGAGAAGAAAAAGCAAGGGTGTGGCTGCCTTTAGTTTACATATGCAGGGCAAAGCCATCGATATTCGCCTGCCGCGATGTCCCGTCAAAAAGTTACGCAGGGCGGCTGTGAATCTTCAAAGGGGAGGGGTCGGCTACTATCCCCGGTTGAACTTTGTTCACGTGGATGTCGGCCGCGTCAGATATTGGTGAGGGTAGCCAATTCCCATCTTGGATCGTGTCCCCCAAGTGAGCACAAAAGGGAGTTGAGTGTTTGATCCGCCACAGATCTCCGGCGGATTTATCCGTCTAAGACCGAAGGCGGATTGCTCAGCCTGAATTAACAACAGAGTAGCTTGGTCCTGCCTCCAATAACCATCCAACGGATCGGCTGTAAAACCTGGGGTTTAAAATTGCAGATACTGGATATATCTCAAGGCTTTCGAAATCCTCTGATCATCTCAATATCAGCAATCGACCGGATCCATCCTGACTGTATAATTGGAAGCATTAAACCAATAGCAAAGTAACGGAGACATCATGAAACAAATTGTAATTACCAAATATGGCGATACAGATGTATTGCAAATACGAGAAACAAAGGATCCAGAACCTTCGGCTGGAGAAGTTCTCATCGAGGTCAAGGCGATTGGAGTCAACTTTGCCGATATTCTCGCAAGAAAGGGACTTTACCCTGATGCTCCAAAGCCTCCTTGTATTGTGGGGTATGAAGTATCAGGAATTATAAAAACCGCTGGTCAAGGTGTCGAGTCTTCAATAGTTGGTAATTCTGTCTTGGCCCTAACGCGATTCAACGGCTATTCAGAAATGGTTTGCGTTCCAGAAGAAAACGTTTTTACCATTCCCGAATCACTCGAATTTGAAAGGGCGGCTGCCATACCGGTTAATTATCTAACAGCATACCAGCTTATATGTGTCATGGGAGGTCTGAAAAAGGGGGAATCGGTGCTCATTCATAATGCAGGCGGTGGCGTGGGTTTGGCCGCATTAGATATTTCCTTGCATCTTGGAGCTAGGACCTATGGTACTTCCAGTGGTGGAAAGCATTCATTTTTAATGGAAAGGGGATTAAAACATGCCATTGATTATCGTAACCAAGATTTCCTTACCAGTATCATGAGCCTCACTAACGGAAAAGGTGTGGAAATGGTTATTGATCCGATTGGCGGAAAGAATTGGAAAAAGAGCTATAGAGCGCTTCGTCGGACAGGACGTTTGGGTATGTTTGGTGTTTCGACGGTTACTGAATCAGCAATGGGACGATTAATTAAATTTATAAAGCTGATTGCACAAATGCCCTGGTACAACCCACTGGGATTGATGAATGCCAATAAAAGTGTCTTTGGAGTAAATCTCGGTCATATGTGGAACGAAAGAGGCAAAATGCGCGGATGGATGCAACAAATTCTCAAAGGCGTAGAAGAAGGGTGGATTCGGCCTCATGTAGATAGAAGCTTCCTGTTTGAACAAGCAGGTGAAGCCCATGCTTATATTGAAGCCAGGAAAAACATCGGCAAAATAGTTCTGGTCACCGGCGGTTGATGCTCTATAACGTTTGATAAGCTGTTATATATAAGATATCACAAATTCGCCCAAATTTGGTTTATGTTGTTGTCTAAGTTCTTTAACAAAAAAATAACCTTGTGGGTTTCACGCTTTTCCCCTTTCCTTTGCGATTCGCATGTAAGTTTCTGTTCTGGATTTTGGGGGAACATACAGCTGCTCATCCGTTTTCATTGATAGACTCATGGCATCAGTTTCACATGTAGTCACACATAGACCGCAGCCAATACACCTATCCAAGTCGATTGCTGTTTTTTCGTCAACAATTTCAACGGCTTCCATTTGGCACCGGTCCAAGCAAGTTGCACAACCCGTACATTCATCAACATCCACCACTGCATAATAATTGCTTTTTACTGCCGCAGCCGGCACAGGCTGTTTCTTTAAGGATCTGAGCATACCACAGCAGTCCCCGCAGCAATTGCAGAGGGTACCAACCTTTTGGGAATTAAAAACTTGCAATACAAGACCGGCTTTCTCGCTGGTTTTGATAATCCCTTTTGCCTCTTCTTTGCTAATAAACCGACCAATACCTTGTCCTACGAAATGCTTTGCGTTTAAACCCAGCTGCAAACAATTTTCTATAGGTTTTTCGCAACCTTTGTCGCTGAGCTTCCTCCAAGTGCGGCAGACGCATGGAACTACGGCGAAGACATCGTGATTTTCCAAAATTTCAAGTGCGTCTTCGTAGGGTGAAATCGGCCATTGAGCCACCAATTCTTTATTAATGGGAATGGTGCGAAACAGAGGGGTTTTAAATGATTGAGGTGTGCGTCCAAGTTCTGTGTCATAGTATTCATCCATGGCGACAGCAAGTTCCCGATCCATGGTACTGACCTGCAGATCGAAAATACCGGCAACATAAGGCATGGGGGCAAACATTACCGTATCGCCTTTCTTATGCCGTAAAAGTTGCCCCTTTTGGGCCATCCTATTCATGAGTTCAGCGGTTTGCTCCACTTCACAGCCAAGACGCTTGGCTGCATCCTCTGGAGTTTCGAGCATAGGAGTTAAATGAACGAATAAGTCAGCCTCTTCTTCGGTAAACAATTTTTTTAAAATTTGGATTTCTACACCGCTTTTAGTCTTCGGGTATCCAGTACCTAAATCATCTATCTTCTCTCTTAATCTTTCGTAAACCTCTGCCATGTGACACCTCCCTTTTCTTCGGGAAATCAATATAATGAGCTCATTATCTTATATTTGAATCTATCACAAATTACCCCAAACTTTGGATTAGTAGATGGTATGACCAGCGTGGTACAATTACTGATATCACCAAAATCAGCCGCCAAGTCAAGAAGATCATAAATTTAATTTTTGGAAAATTTTCTGAGCCGAATGGAACTTTAATTGAAGGATGGATTTTTTCGGCCAGAACACTCGTGGCGGAGCATAACATATCATCTTATAAAACTGCTTGTGATATCCAATTGAAACATGTATTTTTATTAAAGTCTGGGGTATAGCAAAATCTGGATCAGAAATCGCACCAAATTTCGTTTCGATTCTTTGGATATCACAACTTCACCCTGATTACGTCTTATCTCAATATACATGCGACCTCGCTAATTCTGTTATCTCGGCAAGATATCCCAAAAATCCTTTATGATAATAAACCACAATATGTTGCGGCTTAAACATCGCGCGTTAATCGGGAAGCCCGGCCTTACGCCATGCTTCAATCCAGCGCTTCAAGGCCTCCTTATTTTTATCCAAAGAAGTCGCTTCCGCAAGCCTGAGAGAGAATTGAGGAACTGCTCTGAGGATCTCTGAAGTCTCAACCTGTGCCTCCTCCTTGCGATCTTGCCAGATATAGACAGCCGCCAATACCAATCGCGCAGTTACATCTCTTGGATTTCTCTTAAGCCCCTTTCTGCATAACTCAATCGCTTCATTATACCTCCCCACATTACCATAGGCGGCGCCTAATCGTTGGTAATAAAAGCTTGGAGGATAGGGATTGAGGCGGATTGCCTTCTCATAAAGTGGGATGGCTTCCTCAAATTTACCACCAATATGTAGAAAATAGCCTAAATGGAAGTGGGTTTCAGCACCATTGGGGTCAAGCGAAAGTGCTTTTTTCCCTTTAGCGATGGCTTTCTCATA
>JASFTQ010000107.1:0-13142 GCA_050053515.1 Desulfobacterales bacterium
TTGCTGAGAGCAATACCGATAACTGCTGAAGTAAAACTCTTTGTACTTGAATAAATTGGATAAAGGGTTTCGAAATGGCGCTTGTTTGCCTCGACAACGATATAGCCGTTTCGCACGACCATTAGGCTGTCAATGTCTAAATTGCGGTTTTCAATATCTTCAAATAGTTTTACAAGTATTTCAGAACTCATTCCTTGGTACTCAGGAGTTGATATTTTCCAGCCCTTTGTTGGCCAATAGTCTGATTTTGGATAGAATACAAAACCTGAGGATTGTTCTTTTGCCCATAGTTCGGAAGGAAGTAAAATTAAAAGATGTATTAAAATGACAAGTAATACAGTAAGGTAATTGTGTGAGGGTCGGTTTGAACCGTGAAAGTGAGCGCATTCCCCGCAGCTTGCTGCGGGGTTAGCGAGCGAATCAGAAAATAGATAGAATTCCTCTCGGGGAAGATTCCCTGCAGCTTGCTGCAGGGTACGCTTCAATCAATAATGGTCAATTTAGTGTCTTATGATGATTGTTTTTATTTTACCCGCTGAATTAAAATGTTTTTTCTAACAAGTCATAACGCTTTTTAAGGCAGACTTCATCAGGTTATTAAAATAATCACGATAAGCCCTCCTCCGCGCATATCAGCGAATCACGACACCCAGCAAGGTACAAATTTATTGGGAAGATCATTACCCGGGGAAAACCGGCAATATTTTATTGGATATTTGAATTGCTGCCAGATTTGGTGCTAATCAGAATTATGGAAGGTGAGATCGTGTTTCAACTTTTACATTTAACCCAATCTTCAGCGGCTTGTAAATCAGAGAAAACTCTAACCTCAAAGGGAAGGTCTTTTGCGACTTGTCTGAAGGATTCTGCCATACTTGACTGGAAATCAGATTCGACAACGATTGCGGTTTTGTTTATTTCGTGGTCGTCGGGGTAATTTTCTTTGATAATGTCTCTTAGCTTATGCAAATCATCGTGTGTAAACTTTTCCGGGCCTTCACGGAATACCCAAATGCGGTTTCTCTCTGGAATTTCATCCACATAAAATAACCTTCCAACCCCTCTCTGAATCTCCAAGTAATCAGTACCCTCTTTGGGTTCTATTAAAACATAATCCTTTTTTATGGTTATTTCGGGTGACATTGCCTGGTTGACCTCGCTTGGGCTTACCTTCGTTATGCTCAGGGAAGTCGTTTCATTCCTGAACTCAAGCTTTAAATATCATTTGAACCCCAAAGAAGTCAATATAAGATATAGGGTCGAGATATAGGTCCAAAGCTTGAATTGTGAATGATTATATTTTATTCACAATTCAACGGGCTGTTGCCCAAATCGTTTTGAGCGGTCTGAAATTTTAAACCAATCGCTTGGTGGATTAGCTGGCAGTATCTGGTATGGGTTCGGCCTCAATTTTTGTTGGCCAGTTGACGAGTAAAACACCAATCAAAACTGCTACAAAACCCGCGACAAAAATCACCGTCAGTTTTTCTGCCAAAAGGGCTGCCCCTGATACAGCGGCTACCATTGGGTTCAAATTTATATACACTGCAACCTGGGTCGGGGTCAGACGAGCGAGGGCAAGTGTCCATAGAAAGTAACCAAGAGCGCCTCCGCATATTCCTAAGAAGAGAATCAAAATGGTTACCTGGAAATCAATTTTTGTGGGCGCTTGAGAGAGTCCTTCAATGAATGCTGCTGGCATTAGCAAGCATGTTCCAGCTAGCATTGCATATGTGGTTACGGTTATGGCGCTATATTTTGTTAACATTTTCTGAGCCAGGACACCGTAGAAGGCTCCGCAAATGGCAGTCAAAAGCATTAGTAAATCTCCAACTAAGGCCCAAGCGCCACCTTGCCATGTCAATCCCTTCTCGGCGAGGACAACAGCCACTGCGCTAAATGTAAAAATTGTTCCTCCAATTTGGCGCCAGATGAGGCTTTCACTCTTTGCAATGTTAGCCAGCCAGGCACTCCAGAGAGGCAGAGTCGCCAACATTAGAGCCCCGCGTGAAGCTTCGGTAAATTTGAGGCCCACGTTAAACGTCACCGGAAATATAGCGAATAAAATCGCTCCGAGAAGAACAAGATAGGGTAAATCACTGAATTTGACGCGCAGCAGACTTGGTCTGAGAATAAGCAGGGAAGAGAGTAAAATTAATCCTCCCTGACCAAATCGCAGAAAGGCAAGACTCAAAGGGGCAATACTTGCTACCGCTACCCGGGTGGCAACGACCGAGGCACCAAAAAGAACCGCAGCGATAAAGGCTGCAGAGTTTCCGATAAACTTACTATCAGCCATGAAGAAGAAACTCCCCCCTTAAGCGTTTAAGTATGATTTCAAAGCGGCATTTTTGGCAATATTAAAAATTGACTAAAGCCAAAATATAATAAGGCTAATGATCACAGCATTGGGCAAATTTTTGGATAGTTTAGATGACTGTAATTTTTCGCGTGATTCAATAGATTTTGTCTTGGCAATAAAAGCTAATCCAGATCCAACTTCACTTTGCACTGATTACACTTTACAACGCCGCGAAAGACTTTATTGCCGCATTCAGGACAAATATAGCGGGCCTCTTCATCTTGAATCCATTTTTCAGTACCGAACTCTCGTCTGTATGGAATAGCCCGCAAAATAACCTTTTTCCCAACACTCATCGAAAAATTTTCAATATGCTGGCAGGGAAATTCGTCGCACTGATGACATCCGGTATATGCCTTCTTTCTCGTGCAGGCTCTGATCTCGCACTGCTTGCAATGCATAAACTGATCATCAGATAGGCACCCCTGGCATCGTATATCTTCTGCTGAGAGATTTTCACTGTTTGGAAGAGCGCCCTTGCCGGGAACTCCTCCCTTGTAAAGGGCCACTAACCGCTCCTTGAATTTTTGATTATCATCACGGTGAGCGATATAAATAGCACAGACGCCGCAATAAAGACCACAGGGAGCAATTAAATCCGGATTTATCTTCATAATTTTAACCCCTCCTGATATAGGTGATTTGAGGATCTGAAATTATTCGGTATTGATCCTTTTTATAAATATTTTTGACAACATCGACAAAGTCGAAATTTGATGGGGTAACTGATTTATAAATAGCTGATATTTGTTTCAATTCATCCACTTCCTTTAGGTATCTCCCCAGCTTTGTTGGTGATTCCACTTCGCCGTGTTTCGATGCGAATATGGGTTTATCAGGGTCGATCCATCCCTTTTGTAAATAGGCCGGTAAAATGCTGTTGCATCGGCAGCGGTTCGAATTATTGAATAGGCCGCAATTTTTGACCAGGAAATCCTTAATTCGTGACCGGGCCCTTGACAGTCGCTTCCGATATGCAGCTGGCGTGATATCGAGTATTTGTGCCGCCTCTTGGCTGTTGACTTCCATCACCACTCCCAAAATGAAGGCTATACGGTGAGAACGGTCCAAGGATAGCAGCAGGGCATGGGTGCAAACTGATCTCGTTTCTACTTCAAGGTATGGTTCCGGTGCATCCAAAGGCTTTGAGAGCCACCCTCGGGCCTCATACCTGTCTATGATTTCGTCTAAATTCTCGATGGAGGACATTTTCATTTCTGCGTATGTTTTGCGAACCGCCTTTAATTTATTGACCGCGATACGCAACACCCATGCACGAAAGGGTCCCTCGAAGCGATACCCTTGCAAGTTAGTAATTACAGTTACTAATATTTCCTGGGTGGTGTCTTCAGCGTCTTCTGGATTGAGCAGCATCCGCAAGGATAGAGAATAAACCGGTTTTTGTATCCGCCGGACTATTTCCTCCAAAGCACCCTTCGAGCCCCGGACGGCTTCCTTGACCAACTGCTCTGTCTCTTTTTCGGTCTTCATCGGACCTCTTATTATTATCAATGGGGTATTTGATATGTCGATATTGGGGTAATATAAATTCTAAAGATTGTACCCTATCGGCGTCGTTTTTACCTCTTTTATAATATAGAGTGATTTTTTTGCTTTTTGTGACTGAAAAAATTCATTCCCGATAAAAATTTCGTAACGGAGACGTCGAAATAGGGGACTTGCAGAAAAGCTTGACGGGCTGTTGCCCAAATATTTTTGAACGGTCATAATAACATTTTTGGGCAGCAGCCTGTTGAATAGTGAATAAAATAAAATAATCCACCATTCAAGCCTTGATCCTCTTTATCAAGAAATAAAAAACCGGTGATATGGTGCGTATCGGTAATGGTGGTAGGGTATTGAGTTTGCCCTTGTTTTGCAAAGCCAGAGGTCGGGGGTGTGCGGTTAGTCTGCTGCCTTTATATGGGGCCAAAATAATGATCAAGTTCAATTGTTTTTATAACATTGTGGTTTTTAATGATGTCCAGAACATAAATGTCAGCCAGATGTCCCGCGCATCCCGGGTTGGAATATCTGGAAATTCGTATTTCAGACTCTGAATTTAAGAACTCAACTGATACTAGCTGTTCGGCAGTACCAAAAATGATGTATGCAACCACGGCACAGAAGCCGACGAATAGGACAATCCCACCAAGACAGCTTACAGGGACGAACCATTTCCAATTTCGACTCCACCAGCTTCTTTCCTGTAGCTGATTCATAATTGCCTCTTTTGAAATTAAGATATTATACGATGATAATGGAATCAGAGCAGCATTTGCAGGGTAGGATACTGAGGTCATCAAAACTGAAGAATATTGGGATGATCAAAGGAATGGGAAACATTGAAATATATGCAGGATCGGCGACTTTAAACGGCATTACATTTTAAATATCGATTGGGTCTATCTTTACTTTCGAAAAGTTACTTTAAGTGCAGATTTTAAAAGCCGATACCTCAGCTTTGAGAAATCTAGCTACAGCCATGAATTGAACCGTGAAAGTGAGCGCATTCCCCGCAGCTTGCTGCGGGGTTAGCGAGCGAATCAGAAAATAGATAGAATTCCTCTCGGGGAAGATTCCCTGCAGCTTGCTGCAGGGTACGCTTCAATTGAGTGATCTTTTAGCGCTAAAGCAGTTGACTGAAAAATTCAACGGTATGTTTTTCTCTAACCGGGATTGTACTGTTAAATAATGCCCCTGGCCCGCCATTTCTTGAATACGAATTGAACCTTCTTGTCTGCTGCCTTGAGGGAGTCCTCGGGGCTCAGCTTGCCGCTGGCAGCCCGGCTGAACATGGTAGAGATGACCCAGGTGTTGAAGATTTCGGAGATGGCCGCATGGGCATGGCCAGGATAACCGATATTGGTGTTCCAATCCAGAACATCCTCAAGAACCTTGTATTTATCCGAAGGTTGGGCCTTCTCGTCATAGGATACCAAATTCTTAAGGTCAGGGACTGTCTTGGCGAAGCAGGGGAAGTTATAGAATTCACTGGCTAAAAACGCCGCCTTGAAATTAGAGACGTAATCCACTAAGAACTTTTTGGCGCCCTCAATGTTTTCAGCAAACTTCCAGATCGCATATACATTCATAATGTGCTGCAGCCCCATCCTGCGCACCGGACCCTTGGGAGTTTTGGCCAGCCATATCTTCTTTGCCATCTCCGGATAATCCTTCTCGGCTGTCCGGCTTATGGAGATGGCGTTCATCGTTAAGGATCCCCTGCCTGTTAGCATAAAACGGTTGTTGGAAGAGGCATCCCAGGTAAAGACCTCTGGAGTCATGCACTCATTGTACATGGCCTTGACGAATTTGATCGCTTCCAATGTCTCCTTGGAGTTTAGGACCAGATTACCCGCCTGATCTTGGACAGAGGACCCGAAAGAGTACATGATGGCCCTCATGGCCATGTTGGAGTCGAGCTCAGAGGCTAAGCCGATACCCACTGAAATATTGTGCTTCCTCTTTATCTTGGCCCCTCCTATCCGCACATCATCCCAGGTATCGGGATACATCCCGACCGAGTCCCACAGGTCCTTACGGTAGTGGACCGGGTAAGGGACGAAGCTGTCCGAGAAGCCGTAATATTTCTTTGTTTTGGGGTTGTAGGAGCTCCTGATGGCCAGGTCAATGGGTTTGCCCAGGTTTTTGATGCACTCATCGTATATCTCCTTGTGGTCTATAACCTGGTTTTCCAGGTCCGGCCTGGGCACCATGAAGAGGAATAAATCGTGACCCTTTCGAACCAAGGTCTCTGCTCTAGCCCGTGTATTCAGCCCTGCAATGGCAATGTTGTCAACGGTCACCTCGGTGTCGTTGTTGGCCCCCCATTCCTTTACGTAGGTCTCATTAAACCATTTGTCGAATCCCGGAACAAAGTGTATCCACTGCATGATTCTGAGAGTCTTTGGTTTGGCGGCACCGTAGCGAGGAAAGATGAGACCCCTTGTTCCAGCGAGCGCGGCGCCTGCCAAGGTGGTTTTGATGAATCGCCTCCTGGTGATGGCTCCTCCTCTTTTTTTCTTAATCTCTTTTGTATTTGATGCCATGGGGTTCTCTCCTTTCTTGAACAGCATACCTGACGCTCTAAACCAAAGCAGTTTCCTGCAGCCATTACGAAAGATTGAAATTGCTCTCTGTTATTTGCCTCACTCCAGTCCCACGATGCGCAGGCCGTCAAGCAGGCGAGCCCTATCTTTCGGGTTTTTATAATAGGCGCCTTCGTATTTTACGTAAATGTCATAAAGCTCCCTTACTTCTTTAATTCCGGGTTTATCGAGCTCGACCCTGGCCTTTTCTTCTTGGCCAAGATATCCATATGCAGCAGCTAGATATGCTCTTTGCACTGATCCCATTGTTGGATTAAGTTTGAAGGCCCTCTCAAAGAAAGACGCAGCCTCTTGGAATTGTTCCATGCCAAAATTGGCCAATCCCAGAGTGTACAAATAATTGGCTCGATTATGAGGATCGAGCCGCATCGCCTTTTTGACAAAGTCAACAGATTCCTCAGGCTTGCCGGAATATATCAAAGCGCCAGCCATAGCCATATAGCCTGCGGCGTCATTGGGATCGAGGGCAACAGCCCGCTCTGCTTCGGCGACTGCCTCTTCATGGTAAAGTAAAATTCTATACCATTTAGATGTGACTTGGTGGGCAAGGGGTGTCGGATATTCACGGGCCGTTTGCAGGTATTCTCCCGCCAGCTCCGGCATAGCCTCCGCCGATATACCCAAGACGTGAGACCAATCCCATGCTCTGAGATAATTTTCCGTATAGACTGAAGCTACCGCGGCGTAGGCCCTTCCATAATGGGGGTCCAACTCAATTGCCTTCTTGAAATAAGGAATTGCCTTTCGGAAATCTTCAGGCGTCCAACGGCGGTAATGCTCCCAGCCTTTCAAGAAGGTATCGTATGCCTCGATATGATCGGTCTCCTTGCGAGTAACCTTTTCCTGCTCTCCCGCTGATAGTTTCACCGCAAGCGCAGCAACAATTTTGCGTGTGATCTCGTCCTGTAAACCAAAGACGTCGCCCAGACGACCATCATAGCGCTTCGCCCAGAGGTGTCCACCAGTGGTGGCGTCGATGAGCTGTGTATTAATCCGCACTTGCTTGCCAGCCTTTCGGACACTTCCTTCCAGAACATAGCGGACACCAAGCTCCTCCGCGACTTGACGAATTTTTACAGTCTTTCCCTTATAGACAAACGTCGAATTACGCGCGATAACGAAAAGACCGGACACCTGTGATAGATCCGTGATCAGATCCTCGGTGATCCCGTCGCTGAAATACTCCTGGGTAGGATCACCACTCATGTTAAGGAAGGGGAGCACCGCTATAGAGGGTTTATCAGGCAATCCAAATGCCATCTTCTCCATAGAAGCTGGTTCAACGGAAGGGCGGAAGTAAAAATACCAGACTACGGAAACCGCTCCCGCGAAGAGAAGGGCCGCTATGACCAAAAGCGCATTACGCCATGTTTTGCTTACAGCCCTTTTCGCTTTGATAACTCTGTGGGCAGCAGCTCCAGGATAAGAGAGAACACGGTATACTCGTACAGGTTTGGCAATGTTTTTAACCTCTTGCTCTCCCAGGAAGTCATACCCTAAATCTAATTTATTTTCGACTTGGTCATAGACTCTTCCGGATATGCAAATACCTCCCGCCTCAGCCAGGCCTTCCACCCGAGCGGCAATATTTACCCCGTCACCGTAGATTCGATCCTCCTCCTCAACCACATCTCCGACATTGACGCCGATACGAAAATGCATTTTGCGCTCATAGGATAACTCCGCGTTTCGCTCGGCGAGCTCCCGTTGGATTTCTACCGCACAATTCACTGCATCCACCGCACTGGCAAATTCAGCCAAAAGGTTGTCACCGGTAGTATCCACCACTCGACCTCTATACTGCGTGATAAGATCGCTCATCGCTTCGCGGAAAGCGTTTAAAGTTCTGATGGTCGCCTCTTCATCATCGTCCATGAGGCGACTGTAACCTTCGACATCGGCACTGAGTATTGCAGTGAGTTTGCGTTTAAAACCTTCTTCAGCCATAGAGGACTCCCTTTTGAGGTTTTAAAGCAATTGCGATGGAAGCGAACAGGGAGATGGAGATCAGCAGAAAAAACTGGCGTTTTTCAGCGCGGAGTTGCGGCTTCAGATCAAAATGGATAAAAACTTCAGATTATTAATAATCACAAATATACAAAGGAATTTGAGGGGTCAAGTATAAATAACAAACGTCGGATTTTACCTGATATAGGATGGACTTTCTAGGTTAATTCAAGTTATGTTTTCATGTGAACATCGCAAGGTTTTTCAGAGGATGTCTAGTATGGGTCCGACACGGATAACCGAGCGCCAAACGCTCTATGAATTCGATTTGTTGCGAGTGCTTGATTCCGCTGAAACGGTGAGCTGCGGAAAGGAGCCCCGCCGCTCCTTTCCGTTTTAAGTTACAGCGATTTACTTTTCTTTTTTAATTTGGGCGATCTGTTCTTCAACGGCCTTGACTTCGTGTTTCAGATCCTCGAGGTACTGATTGAGCCGGGAGATCCTTTGTTCTTTGGTCATAAAGCGGGGGCGATAAAACAGGGGATCATCGCAGCCGCAAAAACACGCGCCAGGAAGTCCCCATCGCTGGATGCCGTGATGAACATCGGTTGCACAGCACATAAGATCACCTCCTTTCCATAAGTATCAATTAATATTAGCATATACTAATTAATAATGTTAAAAAAATAGTCCCTTTATTCTATCGTAAAGCTATCGCCCAACGTTTCCCGAATCGCGGTTTTATATTTTTTGAGTCCATCCGGGTCAAGCGAGTAGTGCATATACGTGCCTTGGCGGGCACCATGAACCACACCGGCGTGTTTTAAAATGCGCAGATGCTGGGAAACGGCCGACTGGGTGACGCCCAGCCGATGCGCCAAAGCGTTGACACACAGGGGACCACCTTCGCAAACACCCGGTTTGCACTCGCCCAAAAGCTTAATCAACTTTAAGCGGGTGGGATCCGATAGGGCTTTGAATATTTCTGCCAGGTCTTCTATTTTATCCATTATTAAATATATTAGTATATACTAATAATCAAACCTATAACAGCCACTTGTCTTTGTCAAGATAAATTTATACTGGCTCAGCACATGCCATTGAGGTCGCGCCTAATTTCTCATTTCACTCCATGGAATTTTTGTTCGCCCTCTGACACGAAACCGTTGGACACTAATATGCTGTTTACTTTTTCATATGTTCGGAACAGCACCCCACCGCATATTTGTTTACCTTCGGTTGTGCCCACCAATTTACCGACGATATCTTCGCAGCGGGTGCCGTTATATTTTTCTCCGATTTGTTCTCGAAACCAGTCCCCGAGCTCTTCAAGCATCGGCAGCAGCCTTTCAGATTCTTTTTCGCCGTCAGATCCTTTGCCGGCATACCATGAGATCAAGCTGGCGGCACCGGTCATGACACCGCAGGTCTCCTTAAAAAATCCACAACCATCTCCCAATCCCGACATGGCTCGGACCAGACCGGTATTCTCTTTACCCTCTCTTTCCAGCGCCAAAATCACCAGGATCTGGCTGCAGTTATATCCATTTTCGGCCAATTCAATCATTCGGGGAATAATCTCTTCCGCTAATCGCTTTCGTGTCATCAATATATCTCCCATCGTACCAATATCTGACTAATTTTTTTTAACCGGTGCTTCCCCCTATTATTGATTAAGCGGGTTTAATGGCCTCGATGGTTGCCGAAACAACGTAATCACCGGCGTTTTCGCTTTGAGCCGGATCCCACTGCTTTATGAGCTCCCGGCTTGCATCGGTGGGTCTGATTTTAATGTCCCGATATCCAACCGTCTCGAGCAATTTCACAGTCTCATCAATCGTTGCGGCGCCGCCGACACAGGCGGCCACCAGTGCCAGATCTTGCTGAACTTTCTCAGGCAGCGTGGCGGTCGCCAAAATGTCGGAAATTGCCAGCCGTCCGCCGGGTTTGAGCACTCGAAAAGCCTCCCGGTATACGCTTAATTTATCCGGCGAAAGATTAATCACGCAATTGGACATGATGATGTCGGCACTGTTGTCGGCTACCGGCAAATGTTCGATTTCACCCAGTCGAAAATCGACATTGGTTGTTCCCATTTTGACTGCGTTTTTTCTGGCTTTAGTGATCATTTCCGGGGTCATGTCCACTCCGATGACACGACCGCTATCGCCCACCTGTTTGGCTGCCAGAAAGCAGTCAAATCCGCCGCCACTGCCCAGATCCACCACCGTTTCACCGGGATTAAGCGAAGCCAGTGCCACGGGGTTGCCGCAACCCAGCCCCATGTTGGCACCTTCGGGAACACCGGCGAGATCTTCCTTGGAGTACCCCATGATTGCAGACATCTGTTCGGATGTAACACCGGGTGGCACGCAGCCGCAGGAATCTGTCCGATTCGTTTCGGTGGAAGGCTCTGGTGGGCTGCAGCAGGATGCTGCCGGACTCGATCCAATAGTAACCTCTCCAGCTCTTGCCACTTTCCCATAGCTTTCTCGAACGGCCTGTCTGATTCGTTCTTTCTTTTCAATTTCCAGGTCTTTTTCTTTTAATGACAGAGACATGATAAGTTCCTTTCATAACATCCATTAGTTTGGTCTTTTCAATTTTCAATCGGATCCTTTTCAAAAAAGGATACACCCTTAAGGCACTGTTTCTAATTTCTGGAACCATAGAAGTTTGTCTTTATGAGCACATGCACATTAATGCATATTTTATTTTAAAAAAATATACTCTTCGTTTATTTACAACAGGGCGGACAACACCTTTCCATGCATTTGCGCACTTGCCCGGTAAACTTCTCAAGCTTGTCTATAAAGCCCTGTCCGTTGATCTCGTAGTACATATGACGGGTTTCCTTTTCGCAATTTAGAATCCCGGCCTCATGCATGCGATTCAGATGTCTGGAGACGACCGATCGGTCCTGGGGCAGGTTTTCTGCGATGGTGCCCACGTCGGATCGTCCATTGAGCATCAAATATTTCAGGATATCCAAACGTACCGGTTCGCTTAAAGTTTTGAACAATTTAAAATCAAAATTGTCGATCAATTCATCAAAAACGTCTGAAGGTGTGTGTAAATTTTCCATGCCCGTACATTAATGCACATAAATGCATATGTCAAGAAAAAAAATTTTACGATGATCCGGTGTTATATTTCCACAATGACCACGGTTATGTTGTCTTTGCCTCCCTTATCCAGGACCGACCGAATCAGCGTTTTGACCGGCTCGCTTCCCTGCAAGCCCCGCCTTTTAAGGCGGGGCTAAGGGAAGCTATCTGAAACAGATATCTTCCTTTCCGGGAAGCCTCGCCCCTTGGGGCGGGGAGCTTCACTTTGGACTCGATATTGCCGGAAGAATTCAAAATAGAGGTGATTGTTTTGGGGGGTATTTCCTCTTTCAGCCCGTCGGTGGTTTGCACCAGCAGATCACCATGCCTTAACCTCATTTTGACGGTGTCCGGTTTGCAACTACCGCAACCCACGCATTGGTAAAGGTGATGGCGCCCAGGGTGTTTGCGGGCTCGCTCTGCGGTGATTTCTCCTTGATCGAAAAGGAATTGGGACAAATTTTGATCCTGGATTAACTGGGTTAACTGCCGGTCGCTGAGTACGTAAATCCGACTGCCCCCGACTTGCACCCAATAGGCAACATCATTGCCCAGTAATGTGCCGGTGAGGGTTGTTGCCATTCCCGTTTTATTGTTTTACTCCGAAAGCACGGTTTCAAATGTTTTTACCGTGCGGGTTTCATTGAGTTCGGAGCTTAAAACCTCTAAAGCCTCCGCCACAGTTTTGAATCTCTGATTCGGGTTTCGGGCGCAGGCTCTGATGATAAATTCTCGCAGCGCTTGAGGTAAATTGGGTGCCACATCAGCCGGATCCGGAATGTCCTGCTTAACGTGCATTTCCATTACTGTCCATGCGTCTTTATCCGGGTAAGGCCTTTTACCGGTGACCATCTCAAATGCCGTTATTCCGAGGCTGTAGATATCCGTGCGTTCATCTACCGGCAGGCATTCAACCTGCTCCGGTGCCATATAATAAGGTGTGCCGGTTAAAAAGTTTTCCGCACCGCAAGGGCAGGCAAAACCAAAATCA
The DNA here is from genome assembly GCA_050053515.1 of Desulfobacterales bacterium. Lineage (GTDB taxonomy): Bacteria > Desulfobacterota > Desulfobacteria > Desulfobacterales. The sequence goes on from JASFTQ010000107.1 coordinate 12,520, forward strand.
ATTATTCTAACCGTATCATCCGGCAATATGAAAAGATTTCCCGGGTTAATATCCTGATGGATGGTTCCGTGGTCATGGGCGTATTTCAAACCGCTGCACGTCTGAAAAAGATATCTTATCGCCAACCGGCCAGAGACCTTTCCGCTACTATCCAGCACGTCTCTCAGGGTGCGGCCCTCGAGATACTCCATAATAATGAATAGTGTTTTGAAACGCTCCTCGATACCATAAATGTTGATGATATTCTCATGATTGAGCCTGGCAATGGTGTGTGCCTCATTTTTAAAACTGGCTATAAAATCAGGCCTCATGGCCATATCATGTCTCATCATTTTAATGATGATGGGAATATCCAGCCCGGTGTGCACGCCTTTATAGACGATACTGGAACTGCCGCGGCCGATGATATCCGTGGCAAGATATTTCCCGATCATCCTGTCGGCAGTCGGTCTCCGGGAGTCGAAGCGATCGGCCACGATTTCGGTCAAAAAACAAAGCAGCTCGGGGTTTTTGCCGGAAATATTTTCGAGTTGGTTTTTGTTCAGGCACCACAGTTCCAAGTCGGTTTCAGCTTCAACATGAGCACCTCGAGGCTCTCCGGTCAAAACAGAGGTAAATCCGAC
>JASFTQ010000108.1:0-13072 GCA_050053515.1 Desulfobacterales bacterium
TGGGGATTTTTGATAATTCAGTTTATAAGCAATTTGAACATCAAATTGCCCCCGGAGACATCATACTGATCGGCACGGATGGTATCTGGGAATCCCGCAATTCAAAAGGAGAAATGTTTGGCAAAGACAGGTTTAAGAACATCATCAAAACCCACGCCGATCTGTCGGCAAAAGAAATGTTAAGTACTGTGATCACTGCCCTGGACGAATTCATTCGTCCGCTCCAAAAAGAGGATGACATAACGCTGGTCATTGTCAAAGTCGAGGAAATGTAACCCAAGTCTATGTTAAAATTCGGGTTATAATTGCTTTAAGTACTGCAATGTAGATAGAGGCTGCGAAACCGAAATCGGCGGGGGGTTCGAAGCCCTGGATCCTCAAAATCATCGCTATTATCGCAAAATGATGCACCGCGTGAAACTTCATTATGCTTTTACCGTAGAGGTTCATTTATGGATTCGCCGGTAACGGCAAAACTGAAAGAACTCGACATCCCATACACCGTTAAGCCGCACAGTCAACCGGTTTATACATCGGAGGCCGCTGCCCGCGAACGCGGTGTGCGTCTGTCACAGATTGTCAAAACCATGCTAATCATGGATCGCAACCGGAAAATAGTGGTGACCGTTTTACCGGGGAATAAAAAACTTGATCTGAAAAAAATCAAGAGATACATGGGGGTCAAGGACCTGCGCTTTTTGGGCCGGCAAACGATCGAGCAGCGCTTTGGCCTGGTGGCAGGAGCCATTGCACCGATCGCAGACCTTTTCGGGGAGATTCCGATCCTGGTTGACCCGGCGGTATTCGAAGAGGCCATTGTGGATATATCCAGCGGCGATCCCCGCGCCGGGTTGGAGTTGACCCGTGAAAATCTCAAAATGCTTCTCAAAGACGGCAGGGTACTGGAGATCACAAAGTAGCTAGAAGCCATCTCAAAAATGTCTTTTGGTCCAATATCTTTGTTGCTGCCTCGTTTCAAATCCTCGACATACAACAGTATGCCTGCGGTTTGAAACTCGGCCCCGCCGCGATATTGAACCAAAACCCTATTTTTGAGATGGCTTCTAGGATCGAATTCCTTCTATGACAGAAACACTTTCACTGGTTGCGACAACCTGCGAGAGAATAAAGCCGACTGATTCGAATAACTCACGAAATTCTGCCTCTGATCGTTCACGCCCGCCGCCCATGACAAAGACTTCCAGATCTAAAAGTTTCGCAATTGAAAACTCATTTCCCGTAGCAATGACAGACTCTAAGATCAACAGTTTCGCACCGGGGGTCATCGCGCGGCGGCAATTTTTTAAGATCCGTCGGCACTGTTCATCGTCCCAATCATGAAGTACGTGAGACAGGAGATAGGCGTCGCTTCCCGCCGGGATTTCCTTAAAGAAATCGCACTCCATTACCCTGCAACGTGGATCGAGATTTTTTGCCTTAATTTCTTTGTCGGCGATCCGGGCCACAGACGCCAGGTCGGCTACAACCCCCTGTATGTGCGGATTCGCCATCAGAATCTCAACCATCAGGGTACCATAACCACCGCCAACGTCTGTTAGTGTGGTTATATCTGAAAAATCATACGCATCGACAATTGCCCGGTGTGAACCCCTGGCCTTTATTGCGTTGGCCGTGTAATATAATTCTGCCGCCCGGCGGTTGTCCTTAAACCATTCAAAGGCCGGTTTGCCATGGGCTTTCTCGAATGCGATGTCACCGGTTTTAACACTGTCAAGCAGGCAATCCCAGGCTTTGTCGTGCCAGTCGGAAAGAAACATCAGCGCAATGGATCGCATGGCATCCCTTTTGAGGCACTCGGCCATCGGCGTGAGGGCAAAACAACGTTCACCTGTCTCGCTAAAAATACCCACACATGCCAAGGCTCTCATCAAGCGATACAGTGCTGTGTGCTGTGCGCCAGTCATTTCAGCGAGCTCATCAACGCTTTTGGCACCGTCAGATAACATATCGGCGATGCCGAGTTCGGCAGCGACATAAATGGGTTTGCTGATCCATTTGCCTGCGATGAACTGCATTATTTGAGCATGGGGGGGCAGTTCGGATGGTTTCATATGGGCCTCCTTTGTTTTTATGTTTAAGTGTGATAGCCTGGGTTTTGTTACAGGTGGTTTTGAGTAAAATGTGCGGTATTTATGGAATTGTGATAGGACAGGGGGGCCGTGCCGGAATATAACGGGTAAGAATTTACCTATTAATATCTAAAAGTGTAATCCCATGTCAAGTAATACTTTTTCAGGCCGAATTATCTTTACGTTGCAAACGGAGGAAAAATTTCGGGTTTTCGGCTTTAGTACCCATCGGCTATCCATGCTTTTTTATTAACAATATTAAGTTTTTTATGGCATATAAGATTTAGTGGTGATGTTTTCTGACAAGCATTAATAGTCGAAGCAATACGGTTTAACCTCGGATCGAGGGATGACTTATATCTTCAATCCAAAAGGAGTAAAACAGATGTCACTTATTACCATTACAGCCGGTATCGGTTGCGGTGCCGCAATTGTCGCCGGGCAGGTGGCCGAAGACCTTGGTTTAGCAATTTATGATGACGACCGGATGCAAGAAGAAGCCTTAAAAATGGGGCTTTCATCAGAGGATTTGAAAAGCCTCGATGAAAAAGCCCCGGGATTATTAGACCGGCTTTTGCTTCGCAAACCTGATATTTATCTCGATTTAATGGCCGCCGTGGTCTATGAAGTGGCCCGTCGCGGTGAGGGGATCATCATGGGCCACGGCGCTTCTTTTTTTCTCAAAGATTTTAAGTGCGCCTTGCACCTGCGACTTCATGGTTCCGAGGATTTTCGTATTCAACAACTGGTGGCACAAAGTGGCGTGAAGCAGGTAACCGCCGAGAAATTGATTCAGCAAAAAGACAATGAACTAAAGGGCTTTTTTCAGTTTTCTTTTCAAATGGACTGGAATGACCTTGCGCTTTACGACATGGTTATTAACGTGGACAAAATGGGTTTAGAAACAGTTGCAACCCTAATTGTCGAGATTGCACGCACCCAGGCAATTCAGGAATGCAGTCTAACGGCTTTGGAAACGATGGAAAAGCTATCCTTGCTGAAAAGAGTTGAAACCGCTGTACTCAAAAGCAACATCAGTCCCCAAGAACTGGCCATCGAGGTCTCTGCACCGGGCACCGTTCGGATTACAGGATTGATAAACCCCATGCACACCAGAGCCGGTGTGACGGAAATCGTAAAATCGGTACCCGGTGTATCAAAGGTAATATTCGAGGCTGAACGGCACCCCTTACCCAAAATATAATGACAGCATGTCCGCTGAAGCCATTATTCTGGTATTTCTTTCTGCTTCAATCCATATCGGATGGAATACTCTAACCAAGTCCAGCCCGCAACCCAAAACGTTTTCTTTGGTTAAGGGCAGCTTGCTCGTCCTGGTCACCTTTTTTTTATTGCCGGTACTGCCGTTGCCCTGGATACCTGCGAATATATGGAAATACATTATTTTATCCGGGCTTATTCATGGTGTTTACATCTTATCACTAAGTTCGGCCTATGAAACCGGTGATATTTCCTTTGTGTATCCCATCGCACGATCAGCCCCTGCCTTTGTCCCCTTTGCAGCGTATTTTTTCCTAAAAGAACAATTGTCCCGCCGGGGAATCGCCGGCATCGCCTTGGTTGTCATATGCATATTCTTGATGCAGTTTCGCGGTGAAGAAAAAATTTGCCGAAAATTATGGTCATCCGTTAGAAAACGCGATTTTGCCTGGGCCATATTAACCCTGTTGTCGGTTGTCTCCTATACAATTGTTGACAAGGCTGCTATGATGGAATTTAAGGAAGTAACGGCCATCAAAACCGGCTATCAGGGACTGCTTTTTTTCATGCTGGAGAATATCTTGTGCTATTTCATCTTTTGGGTTTACCTCGCTTGCCGCAGGGAGATAAAAATCATGTCGGTGTTGAAGCGCGAATGGTTCAAAATAATTTTAGCCGCTGCGGGCACCATTTCTTCATACAGTTTGATCCTGCATGTGATGCAGACAGAAGAGATCAGTTACATTGTTACTCTCAGGCAATCGAGCGTGCTGATGGCCGTCATTGTCGGTGTTATTTTTTTCAACGAAAAATACGGCAAGGAAAGATTTACAATTGCAGTGGCCATGATTTTCGGCTTTTTTCTGGTCAGCATTGCCTGACCCGCCGCGACGGTATTTCTTGATGGACGCATTACATTCGCTTCTTGCTGCTCGGGTTTGACAGCCACTATAATTTAAAAACCGCGGAGTTTTTTCGAGGGGGACATGTTCCAGTGCAAAATCTCAATGACACACATTTGAAATCTGTCGGCTATGCATTGTGGTTTTTCGGATTCGTCGGTGCTCATCGTTTTTATTTCGGTAAGCCAATTTCGGGGACGATTTATTTCTTTACGCTCGGGCTTCTCGGAATTGGATGGCTCATCGATCTGTTTCTCATACCTTCGCTTGCTCGTCAGGCGCAGCTCAGATTCCAGGCCGGCCGCATAAATTATACGGTGGCATGGATTTTATTGACCTTCCTCGGACTGTTGGGTATTCACCGTATGTACATGGGCAAGTGGTTCACGGGTATTATTTATCTGCTGACTGCCGGCCTGCTGGGCCTTGGATATCTGTACGATTTCTGGACGCTGAACGATCAGATCACTGTCATAAACGGCTCCCAATGAAGAACCGGCGTGAAAAAAGCTCGATGAACGGAATTCCTTGCAATTCTCGCTTCTTAGGGCGGGGAACTTCACTTGCAGAAAGAAAAACAGACAAGATGTAAGCAATAAGAACGGAGGATGACATGCGGAAGAACATGGTGTTTTTATTCATCGTTACGCTCGCTTTAACCGGCTGCGGATACAACACGATGCAACAGGCTGAGGAGGCCGTGTTCAAGGCCTGGGGTGACGTGGAATCCAATTTACAGCGCAGAGCAGATTTGATTCCCAATCTGGTTGAAACGGTTAAAGGCTATGCGGCTCACGAAAGAGAAACGCTTCAGGCGGTAATCGAAGCGCGTTCCAAGGCAACATCCGTAAAACTGACCACCGAAGACCTGGGCAATGCAGAAGCGATGCAGCGCTTCCGAAGCGCACAGGGTGAACTATCTTCGGCGCTTTCACGATTGATGGTCGTGGTGGAACGATACCCTAACCTCAAGGCCAACCAGAATTTTTTGAGTCTGCAGGATCAGCTGGAGGGGACCGAAAATCGGATTAACGTCGCGCGCCAGCGTTACAATCAAGCTGTTGAAAGGTTCAATTTCGCGATTCGAAAATTTCCCAACAACCTTACCAACAATCTCTTGCTTAATCTTGAGCGCAAAGAGTACTTCAGGGCCGAAGAAGCGGCTAAAGGTGTACCCCAGGTCAAATTCAAGGATTAGCAACATAGATTGTTTCCAAGCAAACGGCAGTGACCATGAGTTATCAACGCGAGAATAATAAAATAAGCTGTGTTTGGACAGTTGCGGCAGTTTTGGTCTTGTTTCCGGCGGCCGTACTTTTGGCATTGGAGGTGCCGCAGCTTAAGGGCCGGGTTAATGATTATGCCGGAATGCTGTCTGCTCACACCGAGCGCCGGCTGGACGAGACACTGCGCCGGCTCGAACAAACCGATTCCACCCAGATCGTTGTATTCACCATACCTTCTCTTCAAGGGGAAAACCTTGAGGCCTTCTCTATTCGAGTTGCCGAGCAATGGGAAATTGGTCAGAAAGGCTTGGATAATGGTGCCATTCTCCTGATTGCCAAAAAAGAGCGAAAAATTCGCATAGAGGTCGGCTATGGCCTTGAGGGAAGATTGACCGATCTGGTCTCAGGACAAGTCATTCGCAATGTGATCGTGCCACAGTTTCGGGCTGGAAACATTGATCAGGGAGTTATGGATGGCGTTCAGGCCATGATTGCAGTGGTGCATGGTGAGTTTACGGCAGCCACCAAAACAAAGACCCGGGAAGGCCGTAAAACCGGGTCACACCCCGGGATTTTTTCTTTGGTATTTTTTGTGGCTCTGATCAACATGCTGGGAAGGCTCCGGCGGCCCCTCGGAGCGGCGACCGGGGGATTGCTATTTCCCATCATCGGGGCCATGTTCTTTAACCTCGGATTAATCTGGATATTGGCATTGATACCGCTAGGCGTATTCGGGGGCACGCTTCTGAGTTTTTTAGGGTCTCCGCTGTCTTTCGGTCATATGGCTTCTGCACGCCGGCATGGCGGTGCCGGTTGGTTCGGAGGCTCTGGCAGCGGCGGTTTTTCATCGGGCGGATTCGGAGGGTTCTCCGGCGGTGGCGGTGGATTCGGCGGTGGCGGTGCTTCCGGAGGTTGGTAGAAATTACTCAGGAGAAACAAAGTTACGCGAGACAGAAGCAGCTTTCTTTAAGTCTCTTACAGAGCTCGCAGAGCACATCGAGTATTTCGTTCTCTGCTAACGCTGTGGGCTCGAACCAAGTGGGCGAGAGAATCATTTTTTTTCAACGTCGAGTGGTTAATGTACGTATTGGTAAGTTGCAATATTCTTGGTTTTGATCTTAGAGGTTGCATTATGAGAGATCTGGCAGAGCATTTTTTATCTGACACCGATAAACAAAAAATTATGGCAGCCGTTCAAGACGCCGAAAAGGGCACATCCGGCGAAATTGTTCCGATGATCGTGTCTGCCAGTTATCACTACCCAATGGCCAATGTGATCGGCGCAGCGACATTTGCATTCCCTATATCACTGGTTGTGACACCGCTTGTCGGCGGCTGGCTGTGGGTCGGCACCCAGAACATGTGGCTTTTTCTGGGGTTTCTGGGCTTGATGTTCGTCGTTTTTCACGAAGTTGTTAGACGGACTTACCGGCTCAAACATTGGTTCATTTCGCAGCGAGAAATTGATGAGGAGGTGGAAGAGGCGGCGGTGACCGGTTTTTTCAGAGAAGGCTTGTACCGGACCCGGGATGAGACCGGAGTTTTGATTTTTATCTCTGTTTTCGAGCACAAAGTATGGATCCTGGCGGATCGCGGCATCAATGAAAAGGTCCGGGAAGACCAGTGGGATGATATGGTCAACATCATTGTCGCCGGTATCAAGCAAAAACGTCAAACCCAAAGCATCTGCGAGGCCATCGCAAAGATTGGTGATCTGTTGAAAAAGCATTTCCCCATTAAACCGGACGACACCAATGAATTAAAAAATCTGATTGTGGACAAGCCAGAAAAATCGCCCTGATCCCGCAGCCCCTTTGGCCAATCACCTTCTCAGAGCATGACGGCAAAATGTCGCGCCTGCCTGAGAAAGGTGAAAATACAGCTCCGATAACATGCGGTCAGATATTACCCCCATTCAAAGGGAGCAAATGTTGAAAGTTGCAAGACAGATTTTCGCTTTTCCAATAAAATGGCGCATCGCTCTGATAATGTTCGCCGCTGTCTTGTTTTTAAGCGGGTTTTCGATATTCAAGAACCGACAATTTCATTTTATGGGGGGAATGGCGGAAGAATACTTCGTGATGGGAGTCAACCTCTATTACTATGGTAAACTTTCACCGAAGCTGGTCGGTGCACGTGTTTTCAGACCGCCGGGATATCCGGTTTTCATTGCGGCGATTCTCAGAATTTGGGGTGGCATGCCCCAAGACGCAAATCTTTTATTTATTCCCGACACCCTCAAACATGTGCGACAGGCGGCTTTCCGAGCGGTCTGCCTGGCTCAAAGCCTTTTGTTGAGCCTGACCACGGTAATATTATTTCAAATACTTTCCAGATACATGCGACTGCGCAACGCGGCTGTGCTGGCGCTATTGTTCGGCTGTAATCCTTATCTGATCATTTTGACCGGCCTGTTTCATTACGATATTTTACACATTTTTTTAATCGTCGCCTCCCTTTATTCGCTCAGCCGTGTCCTGGCGACGGGCCCTGATCGATTCGATGCCAATATAATTCTGGCCGGTCTATTATGGGGGTTGACGACGCTGATAAGGCCGACCAGCTTACTGTTACCTTTATTTGCCCTTCTTATGTTTGTGATTCGGTTCAGGCCTCGTTGGCAAATGATATTGAAGTCATGGTTTTTTTTCATTCTGGGTTTTAGCTTAATTATTGTGCCCCACACCGTTCACAATTATACGCTGACCGCTAGAATTATACCCGTAAATGCCCAGAGCGGTATTTCATTCTGGGCCGGGACAGTAAAAAAAATGGCAAGGGATCCAAATCATTACCGGTGGTGGGAGCTGTGGTACAGCGAGGGTATGGAAATTTATCACAGGGTAACCGGGTCCCGCAAGTATAGCTATTCCCGATATGTGCGTCACATCATCCAACTGGAGGATGAATTTAGAAAAGATGCCCTGCGAAACCTGCAGCAGCGTCCGGGTGTTTATTTTCACAACTTTTTTGTCGATTTTGTGACATTTAATCTTGACATCAACGCGGTTTTCATCAAAATATTTCGTGCCATCCAAAATCCGCTCGTCCAAATTAACAAAGAATGGCTTCGTGTCGGCGATCCGCAAGATTTTTATTCATCTTCCCAGGCCAATGCGTTTAAATATTATGTCAATCTGCTATCTTTGTTTGGCTTTATCGGGATTTGCATTGCCGTAAAGCAAAAAGATAAATCTTTGCTCGTTCCCGGTTTGGTTTATCTTAGCTTTTGTTTTGCACATAGCTTAACATATATGGATTTGATGTATTACTACATTAAAATTCCGTTTTTATATATCTTTAGCGGCTACTTCATCAACGCCGTTGACCGCCATTCCATCAAATTGCCGTTGGCGGGCATTCGAGTATCTCCGGCCTTTATACTAAACGGCCTGCTGGTGGGCATCGGTACCTGGCTGGTGCTGACGATTATTATCCTATAACCTGAATATGTCATGACGATATTAGATCCCAATATCATGAACCCGTAAATATATATGGATAAAAGAAACGCAAAAACATGTTCATCGAGGAGTATTCGGATATGATTCCTTGCCAAAAACACTTATTCAACATACCCGAAGATGTCACCTATCTGAATTGCGCCTACCTGTCACCGCAACTGCGCAGTGTTAGTGAAGCCGGCCATAGCGGGGTTGCCGCCAAAGAACGACCCTGGCAGATCATTGCCCAAGATTTTTTCACACAGACAGAGCAGGCCCGCCGCCTGTTTGCAAATATGATTGATGCCCAACCCGACGACATCGCCATCATTCCGGCTGTCAGTTACGGTATCGCCGTTGCGGCTTTGAATATTAAACTCAATGCGGGGGATGACGTCCTGATACTGCAGGATCAGTTTCCGTCCAATGTCTATTCCTGGCGTGAAGCAGCCAAAGAGACCGGCGCAATCGTTAAGACCATCAGCCGTCCCGAAGATGAAGATTGGACCCGGGCATTATTGGATCATATCAACCAAAATACGGCCGTGGTGGCCGCACCAAATTGCCACTGGACCAATGGCGGCATGATAGATCTTGTCAAAATAGGCCAACACTGCAGGCAGATGGACGCCGCTCTGGTTGTCGATGCAACCCAGTCCATCGGAGCAGTGCCGTTTTCGGCGGCTGAGGTACAACCGGATTTTCTCGTCACCGCAAGCTACAAATGGCTTTTTGGGCCTTACAGCCTTGGTTTTCTGTATGTTCATCCGCGCTATCAGGATGGAAAACCATTGGAACATGGCTGGATAGCCCGAAAAAACAGCGAAGATTTTGCCGGTTTGGTTAACTATCAAGATGAATTTCAACCTGGCGCCAGGCGATTTGATGTCGGGGAACGCAGCAACTTTGCCCTCATGCCCATGATGCTGGCGGCACTGCAACAGATTTCAGACTGGCAGGTCACCGAAATAGCAGCTACCCTGTCTGCAATGACCCACCAGATTGCCGAACGCGCTGCCGCGCTTGGGCTCAAGGTTGCACCGGCGCATTTGCGTGGCCCCCATCTGATGGGTCTGCGTTTTCCCGATGGTGTGCCCGCTGCGCTAATAGACCGGTTATCACAAAATAAAATTTATGTCAGTGTACGGGGCGATTCCATCCGCATTTCCCCTCATCTGTACAATACGCCAAACGATATCAAAAAGTTTCTGGAAACATTGGGGTCCGGATTATAGCCCATCACGTCGCCAAAATTGGAAGGCGTGGTTTTCAAAATTCGCAAGGCGGACACCACTGACTTTGAAGGAATCCGGCGGTTCATGAGTCCCATCCCCCGGAACGTCTGGCAAAGGCAGCTTTGCCGACATGCAATGAAAGTCAGGAAGGATGCTTGGTTTTATGTATCTAAAAATCCGTGAAAGCGCATGTATTGAAGACAGAATAAAAGATCTCGGTCTCATCCTGCCGGAGGCCGTGAAAGTCCCGTCGGATGTAAAGCTGCCATTTTCTTTTATCCGAATTAAAGGATGACAATGAACCTGATCGATCCCCACAGATATTTGCAACCGCTACGGGATATTTATGAAAATAAGATCCCCTTTAATCGCATTTTCGGATTTAAGGTGGTTTCCCTTAAACCGGGAAGTGTAACCGTAAGATTCGAGATGAAAGAAGAACTTATCGGAAATTATGTACATGGAATTCTACATGGGGGTGTGATTTCTTCGGTACTGGATGCCGCCGGTGGCTTGGCCGCAGCCTCGAGCATTCTGGAAAAAATGAAGGATCAACCAACGGAGGAAATTGCAAAAAGTATTATGAAAACGGGCACCATCGACTTGCGTGTCGATTATTTGCGCCCTGGCCGCGGCGCATATTTCCGGGCCACCAGTTCTATTATGCGGGCCGGAAACCGAGTTGCGGTAACTCGCATGGAATTGCACAACGACAAGGATCTTCTCATCGCCGTGGGTACAGGAACATATATCGTGGGATAATCGCGCAATTAGAGATAGAGTAAAAATGCCGTGGACCGGGAAAGTTTGTTTCTGCAACGCTTGATAGGGAGGTCAGCATCGATGGGCGGCATGAAACGATATATGGCTACCGCAGCAATCCTATTTTTGCTGTTTTCCTGCCAGGAGACACGATTATTGCAAGAAGACAGCGCGCCTGGCGGAGACGTACCCTTGGTTTATCGCGGAGTCTACCATGAACTCTCGACCAAACTTGGCGATTTGAAAACCGCCATTTCCATCCGGCCCAAGGCTGAAGGCCACTGTTTTTTCGGGGTTGAGTTGCTGGTCGCCAACAGCAATCGGGGTGAGATTCTTTTGACGGATCGGGTGCTGCGAGCAACCGTTTTGACTTTAGACCGCCTGCAGGATCTCGGGGTACAAAGCATTGCGGTAAGTATTCAGCATCCCATACTGGTAAGCACCTTTCCGCGTTCTGCGGAGTATCGCAATTTCTATAGGCAGGTTGCCGCAGAAATTCGCAAAAGAAAAATTGCTTTCATCATTGAGGTCGGAACGACCTTTCGCGAACCGGAGTTCAGTAAATTAAAGGTGGAATACAGTGAACTGACCATGGGACAATTCAAAAAAGAATTGCGGGAAATGGCAACGTTCATCATCGAAGACCTCAAGCCGGATTATCTTACCTTGTTTACGGAGCCCGACACCCAGTCGCGCAACACCGGCCTCGATTTTTCCGTGTCTAATTTTAGCGCCGTTGTTCGTCATGTTGCAAAAGGATTGAATCATAAAGAAGTACGCCTGGGTGCCGGTGCCGGCACCTGGGATGATATGGATTACTTTTCAGCCTTGGTGGGGATTCCGGAACTGGATTATATTGATATGCACATCTACCCGGTTCAGCGAGATTTTTTGCTGGACAGAGTGGCAAAGGTGGCCAAATTATCGCAAAGCCGGGGCAAAGGGGTGTCGATCGGCGAAACCTGGTTGTATAAGGTATCAAGACGAGAACTGGGCAAGATAAGTCCCGTAAAGGCCTTTGCACGCGATGTCTATTCTTTTTGGCAACCCCTCGATAATCAGTTCCTGACAATCATTGTCAACCTGTCGCGACAGGTTGATGCTGAGTTCTGTTCTTTTTTCTGGATGAAGTATTTTTACGCCTATCTCGATTATTCCATGAAAACAAAAAACCTCCATCCCCAGCGGCTTATTGCGGCTGCGGATGCCGCAGCCGGCCGCAATATTTTGACCAACACCCTCAGTGAAACGGGAAAGACATTTAAAACCCTCCTGGCGCCCCAGCCCTGATACTCCAAATCAACGCATTTTTTCCCTTCTGATGTCCGGATATATTCCCTGGAAATAAATGATTGACAGGGAATATTCATCACGCCTATTCTGTCATGTATAATGCTTAAATGTCACACATGGTATGACAATTTGGGTGTGGGGACCGAGCTGCCGCTTTGTGACTTCTGATCTCAGGCGCCGCAGTTCCCCCGATGGGATTGTGCGGTTGCCATACAGACGCATTGATGGATGAACAGCTCCCTGCAAGGAGACGCACCGACCGGTTTGCTTTTCTGCAAGCCCCGCCCTTTCGGGCACGGGGCTTCGCACACCGGCAAAGATTTATAACTGCATTGCACAACGCGACCGTTCAAGCTGAACCGGCGTCTGATGAGCACATGCAAAACCTGCTTTCGAGCTGCAGCAGAGACGAGGCCTTTCAGCGCTGGACCGGTAATTGGTAAATGCAACTGACTTCACGAGAAAGAATACTAAAAGCCGTGCGGCATGAAGAAGTCGACCGGCTTCCCATCGATCTGGGCGGCACGGACGTCAGCAGTATTGCGATCGGACCTTATCGAAAGTTATGTGAAGCTTTAGCGATTGAGGCGCAGCCATATCACATCGTTGATATCAGCCAGCAGATTGTCGTTGTCGATGACCGGGTTGCCGATCGACTCGGTACGGATGCAAAGGTGATTTGGCACCTTCCGGATGAATGGCGCGATGATTGTGCCTACGATCAAACCCCGGTCAAGTATCCGGCCAAATTTAAGCCGTTAACACTTGCCAGGGGAGACAAGGTTGTATTGGACAAAGACGGCCAGGCTTATATGCGCATGCCGGCCGGTGGTTTTTATTACGATATCTGCAAACACCCTTTAAAAGACGTGCAGGAGATCAAAGACCTCGATCGATATG
>JASFTQ010000109.1:0-13044 GCA_050053515.1 Desulfobacterales bacterium
AGGCTTTCGATCCCATGAAAATACTACATATTGTGTGGTTATTTTGTTGACATACAAGATCTTTTTCCCCTAAAATAAAATGATTTATAAAAACTTCAGTATGATATAAAATATTACTCTCCTGTACCTGTAAAACACAATGCGTATAAATCCATCCAGGATTTTTTGTCATGGTCGAGTTCCGAAAGTTGAACAATTTAGATAGGGAGGATAACCGAAAGTCATCCCCCAAGGTCGAATCCAGCCAGCCGGATACTAGTTCTGTTCAAAATCATGATACTCATGCTCAGGCTATTGAAAACAGAAAAATCCTTTATAGAAAAGCTTCGGAGTATCTCAGTCAGGTTTTCGCAGCCGTGAAAAACAAAAAGGGTTTTGCCCTGGAACCGGGCTATCGGTTGATGCGTAAAATGGTGGAGGTCCAACCCTTCCGTGACATTCTTTTTATCATGGCCATCCACCTGGATGATCGCAATAAATTTTTAATTCATCACAGCGTGAATGTGGCCATATTTTCTATAAAAATGGGCGCCACCCTTGGTTTTAACAAAGACCAGCAGTTACAAATCGCAATGGCCGCTCTGCTGCACGATGTCGGCACGGCGCTGATTCCGGACCGAATTATCCACAAAAAAGATCGACTCAATCAGCAGGAGTTTCAGGTTTTAAGGGAGCGCCCAAAATACAGCTGCGACATCCTGCGCTCATTCGGCGACGATCATGCCTACATGGCGGAATGCGCGCTTCAGGTCTACGAGCGCATAGACGGTTCAGGGTATCCCCAGGGGCTCAAAGGAGACGAGATCCATGAATACGCCCAAATCATCGGACTGGTTGATATCTATGAGGCCCTGATTCATTCAAGGCCCCAGAGGGAAAAACTGCTGCACTTTACAGCCGTGAAGGAAATCATTCAAACCAACAAAAGTTGTTTTCAACGCAAGCACCTCAAAGTTTTGCTGAGTATTTTCTCGATTTTTCCGATATACAGTTACGTAAGGTTAAATTCCGAGGCCGTCGGAAAGGTGATCGAAACTTACCCGGACCAGCCCATGCGCCCCAAACTTCAGATCATATATGATTCACAGAAAAGAAAGGTTCTTACAGAGCGAATCGTGAACCTGCCGGAAAACCCGCTGCTTTACATCGTCAATTCCGTTTCCGAGGAAGAGGTGAAAGGGTTATCAAAGCAATAAGAACAACAGCAAACGGGGATTGGTAAAAAGCTTAATGTATCTAGAATACTGGGGGCTCGACCAACCGCCATTTTCAAATGTTCCAACCCAAAGCCTGTTTTATCGTTCGCCACAACACGACGAGGCACTCAGTCGACTGTTGTATGCCGTAAAACATCGCAAAGGCGTGGCTATGTTAACCGGGCAAGTTGGCTGTGGTAAGACCACGGTTGCCAAGGCCCTGATGAAGTGCCTTAGCGAAGACGGGTTTCGATTTCAGCTCATATCCAACCCCGCTTTGGGCCCGTTTGATCTCATAAAGGCTGTACTCCTGAGTATCGGTGAAAGTGCCGAAAATGGAACCAAACCCGTACTTTTGGGCAAGTTGCACGCTCGGCTTTCTTGGTATGCCTCCCGCGGTATCAGCACGGTATTGGCCATCGATGAGGCTCATGTGATTAAAAACCAAGCGACATTGGATGAACTGAGAATGTTTCTCAACTTTCAGCAAGAAGAGCAGTTTCTCCTCACCCTCATATTGTTGGGCCAGCCTCCATTGTTAAAGCGAATCGCAGAACTCCAACCGTTAAAGGAAAGAATCAGTGTTAAATTTAATCTGGAACCCTTAGATGAAAATTGTACCCTTCACTATATTCGGCATCGCCTCAAAAGCGTTGGCGCTACCCGGGGATTCTTTACCAGGGAGGCGATTCAATCGCTTTATGAGTATAGCGGCGGAAACCCCTTGCGGATTAACAACGTCTGCGATCGTTCCTTGCTTATCGGATTTATGCGGAGATCCGGAATCATCGGAACACGGATCGTTAACGACGCCATCGAGGATCTGAAATAGAAATTATGTTTCGGGCACCTAAAGCATCGGCCAAAACTGTCCCGGTCTCTTTTAATTTGGCCTTGGCGCTATTGGCGACACTTTTGGTGAGCATTTTTGCCGGTGGGTGTACGCAGACCAAAAGCCTCGAAGCGACCGCAGAAACCCATCCGGTAATCTCTCCGGAAAGCAGACCGGTTTCTTCAGGAAATTTCCGTACCGTCGCATTGGCAGATCTGGATAACGACGGCAGCCTGGATCTTGTGGCCGGGGGGTCTTCCCCGCCAGGGGTCATCATCAGCTATGGTGATGGCCGGGGTGGAATGTCACAGCCTCAAAATCTTTACCTTAAGGGTGAGATTCAATCCGCGGCGGTTGCAGATGTCAACGAAGACGGGCTGAAGGACGTGATTGTATCGGTCCAGCGAGGTGCTTCCGGTGTGAAGGTGTGGCTGAATCGTACTTCGCGGCAGTGGACTTTGGTCAAGGGACCGATTGAAATAAATGATTACCAGGGGTTGGCGACCGCCGACATCGACGGCGACGGACACATTGATCTCATAGCAGCCAATGCGAGTTCGGATACCCAGGGCGGCATACAGGTGTGGTTGGGAGATGGAAATTCAAATTGGCCCAAGGAAACCGGACCCACGATAACCGGCCGATACATGGACATTGCCCTGGCTGATTTTAACGAGGACGGCATCCTGGACCTGGTGGGAGCCGGATGGGGTATTTATGGTTCCCTCAACGTCTGGATCGGAGACGGCAGCGGCAACTGGTCGTCCGTGCCACCGCTGAATAAAGGCAGTTATTACGGGCTCAGTGTCGCTGATATTGATGGCGACAGGCATATGGACATCCTGGCGGCATCTTACCGCAACGGGGTTCACGTATTCCTTGGCGATGGTAGCGCAACATTTGTCAAGTCCAAGAGCCCACAGGAAGACGGGAGTTTTTGGGATATCGCAGCCATTGATCTGAATGGTGACGACACTTTAGACCTTTTAGCCTCTTCATTAGATGCCGCAGGCATCAAGTCGTGGCAGAATCAAGGGGCCGATCAGTGGGAACCCATCAGGGGCAGGTTTCCTTTAGCGGGATCATTTTATGACCTGGCAATCGCCGATGTGAATCAGGACGGTCACGATGACGTCTGTGCCGCCAGCCTGGGTGAGGGTATCAAGTTCTGGAGGGGAAGCGGAGAAAGGGGTGTCGGTTTTCTTTCCAAAGAGGAGCGCCGGATCTCAGGACCTGAAGCCTACAGGAACATCACCATACCGCAAGAAAACAGCGTGTTTACGAACATTTTCGGATTCCCGGAGTATAAAGTCGATCCGGGTGATATACTCGAAATTACGCTGTGGCAGGGGATTGAAGCAATAAAAGAAGAGGTGGTTATCCGGCCGGACGGAAAAATTTCTTTTGGTTTTGTGGAGGATCTTTATGTTAAAGGGCTCACCCCAACCCAGCTGGATGATCTTCTGACCCGCTATATCAGGGAATATGTGATACAACCCAGGATTGACGTGATTGTCAAGGAATACAACAGCAAATTCGTAACCATAAGCGGGGCTATTCAAGGGGGCGTTCGCACCGGTCCCGGTACGGCCGGCGCCGGTGAATACAGACTTTCCGGAAAAATGAGCTTATTAGAATTAGTATCGAAAGCGGGCGGGCCCACCCCGGATGCAAATTTGAGAAACGTGCGCCTAAGACGCAAAAGCGGGCAGGCCATATCACTGGACCTCAACAAAGCCATTTTTCAGGGTGATGCGAGTCAGGATATCATATTGGATGCCGGTGACCTCGTGTTCATTCCGACACTGTCCGCCGAAGCCAACCGCGTCTACGTCTTCGGCGAGGTTAAGGACCCGGGGCTGTACACCTTTACGGAATCTGAGATACGTATCTTTGATGTCATTTCAAAAGCCGGTGGTCCCACCGTGTTTGCCACAGCGGAGAGCTCAAAAATCGTCAGAGGAGATGTCACCCAGCCCGAAATTATTTCTGTCGATCTTAAAAGACTGATCGAGCAGGGGGACCAGACGCAGAATGTGATCCTGGCCAGTGGGGATTTGGTCTATGTGCCGCGGCGCTTTTGGGGCGACCTCAACGTCTTTTGGCAGCGGATCAAACCGTTATTCGAACTCATCATTTCACCGGCGCGCATCGTCAACGAATATGACGATGCTTTAGACGCATTAGGTGGTGATTAAAATTTTATAATCCGAACTCATGGGGTTGGATTGCTGTCGGGCACAAAAGTGCTCCAGGCACTCAATGCCCCTTTTTATGTATGAAGGTTTTTATTAATGGCGCAATATGATGTCGACCTGAGAGATTACTGGCGGATCATTAAAAAGAGAAAGACCATCGTTATCCTGATGGTCATACTGGTAGGGCTGTGCAGCTATGGATTCGCCAAGCTGAAGGAGCCGGTGCCTCAGTACAAGGCCAGTTCTGCGATCAAAATTGAAAGCACGACCAGCCTGGCGTCTGCTTTATTGGGTGTCATGTGGAATCAGGGAGAAAACATGATCACCCATGCTTACATCATTACCAGTTTCCCGGTGTTGGGCCAGACGGCCAAAATACTCGGTTGGCTGCCGAGAGACATTACCGAAAAAGAGATTCAAAAATCCGACAAACGCCTGTCCGTCATACGCCGTCTCAAGGCGCTAATCACAGCTGAACAGGAGCCCGGGACCAATATTATCAACATTCAGGTTGTTTCGCGGAATCCCCGTGAGGCAGCCCTTGTCGCCAATACCGTCGCCAAAGCCTACCGCGAATACCACATTCAGGAAAAAAACAAAAAAACCATCGAGACCAAGAACTTTATTGAGAAGCAACTTCAAGCAACGTCTCAGAATCTGAAAAGGGCCGAGGACGATTTACAGGCCTTCAAAGAAGGCTATGCCCTGATTTCCATCGATGAGCAAACAAAAAACTTATTAAGCAAACTGTATGAGGTCGAATCTAAATACGAAAAAATCAGAGCGGCCAGACGCCTGGCAGCCTCTCAACTACAGGCCATAAGGAAAGTTAGCGCGCGGTCAAGCGAAAAACCTTTTGGGTCTTTATATGCTGCCGACAAGGATTCCGCCGTCTTTGCGCTGAAGGAAAAATTAGGTGGACTCTTGTTGAAACGGCAAACGCTGCGGATTCACTTCACCGACAAACATCCCCAGATTATTGAAGTTGATAATAAAATTAAAGCCCTAATTTCGGAGGCTCGCAAAGAACTCGGCGCCCGGTTGCGCAGCCTCAGAACACAAGAAGCCGACATCCTGTCGAATTTGCATCAGTTGAGAAAAGAAAATCAGGCTCTGCCGGAAAAGGTGCTGCACCTGGTCAGGCTTCAAAGAGAAGTGGACCTGCAGTCAACCCTATACTCTCAGTTAAGGACAAAATATCAGGAGA
The DNA here is from genome assembly GCA_050053515.1 of Desulfobacterales bacterium. Classification (GTDB taxonomy): domain Bacteria; phylum Desulfobacterota; class Desulfobacteria; order Desulfobacterales. The sequence goes on from JASFTQ010000109.1 coordinate 5,434, forward strand.
CCTTGATTCAAGAATCCGGCCAGGTGGAGGAAGTTTCCATCGTCAGACCGGCCGTTGTGCCTCCGGCCCCTTTCAATATTCCCTCCCCCTTTATGATTGTTTTCACGGGGCTTGCCATGGGAATGATTTTGGGGATGGTGCTGGCTTTTGGCGTAGAGGTTTTTGATACTTCGATGGGAACTATCGAAGACGTTGAAGAGTCCTTGCAGGTTCCCGTTTTGGGCATAATTCCTTATCTCGGAAAAGATGACAAGACGCGTAAAAGTATGACCGAAAAGGAAAGAGCAAAAGATCTGATTGCCCATTACGATCCTAAATCGTTAGCCGCTGAAGCCTTTCGCGCGTTGAGAACCAACCTGCAGTTCATGAGTCTGGAGATTAAAGGGAAATCTTTTTTAATCACGAGCTCCTTCGTCCAGGAGGGAAAGACACTCAATGTGGTTAATTTAGCGCTCAGCGTCGCTCAGGCCGGTGAAAAGGTGCTGCTGATTGAGGCCGATTTGCGTAAACCCCTCATCCATAAGAACTTCGGTCTTCCCAAAGAGCCGGGCCTTACGGATTATGTTCTCGGCAATTATGATTGGGAAGAGATCATCAATAATATATCCGATGTTATGCTGGGGGATTTTGAAATGGATGATATTTTGAAAACACCGGGACTGGATAATCTCCACATCCTGGCGGCCGGCGCCCGCCCCCCCAACCCCACGGAGATTCTAAGTTCACATCGATTTCGTGATTTCTTGAAAGCGGTTCGTCAAAAATATGATTACATCTTTATCGATGCCCCACCCATTTTACCGGTTGCCGATGCAACCGAAATCGCGCCGCTGGTGGATGGCGTTATCATGGTGTACACGGTTGGCAGAATCGGCCGCGGTGTGCTGAAACGCGCAAAATCAACCCTTGACAACGTGGATGCGAAAGTACTGGGGGTTATTCTAAATAATGTCAAACCGGAAATCGGGCCCGATTATTTTAGATACCACTCCCAGCATTACTATGGGCCCGAAAAAGAAAGCACACCCGCTGCTTCCGCCGGAATAAAAAAGATTTTGCAGCGTTTTGCCGAGCTTTTCTCCGGCAGCAAGTATCTTCAAATTGCAGCAATCGTCCTGGCACTGGCTTTATTGGCCGTTGGGATTTTTTGGACGGACATTATAAAATAAACCCGTGCGACTCATTCTTCTTACAGCAGCGTTTATCGTACTTGCCTTCTTCTTGGGGTTTTTATCTTCTCAAATCCCACCGGCCACCCTGATTTGGGGTGGCGTGGCTTTTGCCATCTTCAGCGTGTCATTTATCAATATCGAAGTGGGACTTTACATCCTGATTTTTTCCATGCTTCTTTCCCCTGAAATTGCCGTGGGTGAAACCCAAGGGGGCTCGCTCGGCAGGGGCGTGACATTGCGACTCGAGGACTTCTTGCTGGTGGTGATAGGCTTTAGCTGGTTTGCCAGAAATGCGGTTCACAAAGAGCTGGGACTTTTTTTAAAAACACCCTTAAACCGGGCGATTCTGTTTTATACCCTGGCCTGCATCATAGCCACCGGTTTCGGGATTATGACCGGTCGCGTGAATGCGAAAACCGGCTTTTTCTTTGTCGTAAAATATTTTGAATATTTTATTGTTTTTTTCATGATGGTCAATCATGTCAGAAATGCCGACCAGATTAAACGCTTTGTTTTTTGCCTACTGCTCACCTGTTTTGTTACGGCGATCATCGGTATGCTTCAGATCACTGCAGGCGGAAGAGTGAGTGCGCCGTTTGAAGGCCAGGGGGGAGAGCCGAACACCTTCGGCGGATATTTGTTATTCATGGGAGCCATAGCTGCCGGGATGCTTTCAACCGCTGACAGGACCCGGACTAAACATCTGCTGGCGGGTTTCATTATCGTAATAATCCCGCCGTTTCTCTTCACCCTGTCTCGATCTTCTTATTTGGCTTTCGTTCCGGCATTGATCACCTTGGGATTCCTGATGCAAAAAAGGGTTATCGCGGTAGGTCTGATGGTTATTGCCTTGGCTCTGACGCCTGTTTTTTTGCCGTTTCAGATCCGGGAGCGGATCAAGTATACCTTTACCCAAAGGCAGCACAGAGATCAGATAAAAATAGGAAATGTTAGACTGGACACTTCCACTTCGGCCAGAATCAAGGGCTGGAAACAGGCAGTGGCCGACTGGACAAAACATCCGGTACTCGGATATGGCGTTACGGGCTACCATTTTGTGGATGCCCAATTCCCAAGGGTACTTGTAGAGACCGGTATCTTTGGCTTTATGGCTTTTCTTTATTTGCTATTTTCCATCGGAAAGATAGCCCTTTGCAATTTGCGTAACATAAAGTCTCCCTATTTCAAAGGGCTTACCATCGGATTTACGGCCGGTTTCGTCGGATTATTGTTTCACGCCATTGGCGCCAACACCTTTATTATTGTGCGCATTATGGAGCCGTTTTGGTTCTTTGCCGGTATTATCACGGTTATTCCGCTGCTTGAAAAAAAGACGGCAGCAAGCAGCCAGAAAACTCAAACGTCGCCAATTTCCCCTGTTCCAAACAGTTTGACTTCTATCCCAAAGTAAAATCCGATATCATGGATTCATGCTTTACCATTCAATTTTCCGGATATTCGATGCATCCCTTTTTAAAACCCGGAGACCGTTTGGTCGTCAAACGTTTGTCTCCGGAAGACTATCGTTTGGGGGATATCGTTGTTTTGCGTAATTCGGAAGATATTTATATGGTGCACCGGTTGATCAAGTTGTTGCCGAGATACAGGGGGATCACCAAAGGAGATTCTCTCCTAGCGCCTGACCGTGCGCCGGTGACGCTCTCGAGTTTGGACGGCAGGGTTGAAATGGTAGCCAGAGGCCGCCGGTTAATCCGGATTGCTTCCGGTCCGAGGTCTTATTTAGGCAGGCTCAATGCCTTATCAAGTCGTTGGGGATTTACGGCGGGTGCGCTGAGACTGAGGCTCAAAAATGTGTTGACAGAATATTTGCGACCGCATGATCAAAAAAAACCCTTACCCGTAAAGCAGGTCCTTGTCTCTATGCGGCAAGGGCATTTTCCCCAACCCGCTGCAAATATCAACTGGAGATCTCTCAGGGAGGCAATGCGCCAGGAAGGCTTGGCCGGTATTGTATACCTGTGTCTCAAGGATGAGGATGTTCCTGCAACCGAGCTGGAAGAAATAAAGAATTATTACCACATGCTAGCTGCCCAAAACATCATTCACCTTCAGGCTTTGAAACACCTGGAAGATGTTTTGGGCGCTGAAAAATTAGAAATCATGACCCTCAAAGGAGCCTCTCTTCTCAGTCAAGTCTATCCTTCGGTGGGGCTGCGGCCGATGGAAGACCTTGATCTGATGGTGCGCCCCGAAGATCGTCAGCGATTCGTGCAGCTGCTTCAAAATTCAGGATATCAACATAACCCAAGACGATCCAATAGTTTTACAAAGGGAGATGTCGTTATTGATCTGCATACCCATGCCCTCAATACGGATCGCATCCATAGCCGGTCGGATCTTTTTCCGGCCGGGATGGATCCCATCTGGGAGTCGTCCATTCCGTGGAGCAATGACGGCCATTGGATTCGGCGCCCCGACGATGTCGATAACGTTTTGCTTCTGTCTCAGCACTTCCTCAAACATTACTATTCGCGGTTGATCTGGTTGGAAGATATCTATTGTTTGGTCAGAAATCGCGATCAAAAATTTTGGCACAAGCTCTTAAACAGGGCAGACCGATTGCAGCAAACCAAATCGCTTTTTTACAGCCTGTATCTCCTCAAGGCCTTTTATAAGTTTGAAGCCCCTCCTGGATCAGGAGCGGAAAAACCGGCCGGGAAGATTTCAACCATTGAGCGGACACTCTTGAGGATGACCGCCCAGGGAAAGCCGTTTGCGCTTTTGGCCCAGATTATGGCGTTTTTCTGTATCCAGGGATTCAGCAAACGGATTCGGTTTGGCTTGGAGAACCTGTTCCCGCGAACAGAAGTCATGCAAAGAGAATTTGGTGCGGCCAGCGGTAGAAAGCGGGCCCTTTTTTACCCTGGGCGCTTGTTCAAAACCGTGGTGATTTTCTTGGGGTATCTTTTTTCCAGAATAGGTTTGCTTACGCGCGAATTTTGTAAAAGATTTTTTTAGCAGCCGGGCGATACTTCGACCGACATTCCATAAAAAGTATGGGATAAATCAGGCGTGTCACTGAACAAATCTTTTCAACTCCTTAAAAGAATACTGAAAAACGGTAGGTCGTATATTCCTTCCTTTTTACTTCTGGGGGCCGTCGGACTCGTTTTGTTACCGCTTGAACTTTACGGCCTCATGCTTACCCGCAAGTTGATCGATAAAGGGTTGCTGCTGCACGACTGGGATGTTATCCAACCTATCCTTGTTGTCCTTGCCGGTCTTTTCGTGATTCGCAGTTTTGCATCATATGGTACCGCGGTTTTTTCAACAAAGCTCCAACTTCGCGTAAATCAAAAATTTCAGAACCGGCTTTTTTCGCACCTGATGCATCTCCCCATGCGGTACCTGGCTCAGCAATCTACCGGTCAACTGATGGCACGGGTTCTGGATGATGGCACCCGATTTGCTGCCGTTTTTGACCTGCTTTTTGGAAGAGCGGTTCTTGAGCCGTTAAAACTACTGGTGCTAATGGCGCTTCTGGCCTATTTTAATGTGCGCCTGAGCGCCATTATGTTTTCTGCAACGGTCGCCTCGTTCGTCATAATTTACTTCATGGGCAATAAACTGCATCTTGTCTCCAAAAAGATTCAACGGAAAAATGCATGCCTTTACGGCTTTGTAGAACAAATGCTTTCCAAAGTCGAGCTGGTAAAATCCAAAGTCACCGAGAAACAGACGGCCCGGGATTTTCGTGACCAGCTGGACAATTTGATTCGTCTACTGCTGAACAGTCTGAAGATCTCTTTGGTTGCACGGCCGCTACTTCAGATATTAAAGTATCTCGCTTTAGGGACTGTCTTCATTTACGGCGGCTGGTTGATATCGAGCAATTCCCTTACCCTCGGCACACTGACCATTTTTTTGGGTGCAACCTATCTGTTTTTCAACACCCTGGATTCGGTTGGACAAACCTATGGATTGCTGCGTGAAAATCTTGCCCGCATGGAGGTCATATATTCTATTTTTGACAGCCCAACTGAACGCTATGAGATCACCTCTCAGGTGAAAATGCCGCCTTCCATCAGCAGGATTGAATTTGATCATGTGACCTTTGGCTACAACACTTCAACCCCGGTTTTAAAAGATGTATCTTTTAGCATTGCCGCCGGCGGGGTCTTCGGCATTACCGGTCAGAGCGGCAGTGGCAAAACCACCCTCATACGGCTTCTGGTTCGTTTTTATGAGCAGGATAAAGGTACCATTCGGCTCAATGGCCAGTCGATCCAACAGTTTGACCTAACCGCGCTGCGGGCTGCCATCGGTATTGTTTTTCAGGAAAATCTGATTTTGAACGACACGCTGCGTAAAAATATTGTTTACGGCAGCCGGCGTCTTTCAGATGTTCAAATCATCAGGTCAGCCAAATTGTCCGGGGCCCATGATTTTATAAAATTACTTCCCCAGCGGTATGAAACTATGGTGGGCGAGGGAGGAAGACTTCTGTCTGGTGGCGAAAGGCAGCGGCTCGCCATCGCCCGGGCAATTGTCACCGCACCCGAAATTCTCATTCTGGACGAAGGCACCTCCTTTCTAGAAGTGGAACAGGAATCAACGATATTGCAAAGCATAAAAGAACATCGAATGAATAAAATTACCATCGTAGTCTCCCATCGTCTTTCGGCCATGAAGATCGCCGATAGAATTCTGACCATTGACAACGGCCGGGTTGTCGAAACCGACTTTCAGGCGCTGGCATCCGCCATGAGAGGACATTAACCATGTTCCCCCTGCCTGCCCATCTCAGAATGCTCGATGATAACATTCGGGTGGAAGCCTACCGGAAAGCTATATTTCAGACGGTTGGCAAAGATGATGTTGTGGCCGATATCGGAACAGGGACGGGGATATTGGCCTTTTTTGCTTTACAGGCGGGTGCTCGCAAAGTATACGCCATCGAAAAAGACCCCATTATCGAGGTCGCAAAAAAAGCCGCCCAAGAAAACGGTTTTGATCGTATTTGTTTTATTCAAAATGATTCCAGACAAACCCAACTTCCGGAACAAGTGGATATCATTGTCACTGAGACGGTCGGGGGTTTCGGAATCGACGAAGGGATTACGGAAATTCTTCATGATGCCCAAAACCGGTTTCTTAAAGATGACGGCAAGATTATTCCAAGGGCACTGTCGGTCAAGGCGGTGCCGGTATTCTTTAACGCCCAGCACCCCTTTGGTTTTCTGGAAAAACCCTTTCACGGAATTCAAAATACATATTTGAGGGAATTGGCCGTAAACAATACATACGGTCTCGATTCAGTTTCTTCTGACCACCTCCAATTACTGGCAACTCCCGGAAAAATTTTTGAGACCGAATTTTACAGCTGTAAGCCGGTTAGTTTTCCGGTTCGGATGGAAACCCGTTTTACGATCACCCAAAAAAGCGATTGTCACGGCGTATGTGTTTTTCCAGAGGTAAATGTAAGTGAGGGTTGCGACATTTCTCTTTTAAATGACAAGAGATTTCTGACCAGCAACTGGGGGGTGGTATTTTTTCCTGTCGCCCGGAAACTACGCCTGTCAACCAAAGACACGCTATCATTTTATCTAACGCTCACGGAAAAAAACGGGTGTATCTGGCGGCATATGCTAAGGCGAGAAAACAAAAATGAGGACTACACCCAGCTTTCTGTTTTTGGATGGCCCTCATTGAAGCATCTGATTAAAAGATAAGCGGATAAGATTCAGACAAACGGGCTGTTGCTCAAAAATATTTGAGCAACAGCCCCTTAAAGATAGGTTCTTGATTTTTTTTAACTCAATTTTAACCGCCGGGCCCCCTGGTACACCCGCCGGTGGCGCTGAAGCCCATGGCGCAGGGGTTAAGGTCAGTAGCCCCGGTTGCACACGCCTGATTGCGTGGTCCTCCCGGACACCCTCCTGCAGGTGAAGCTCCGCCAGGGCAGGGCGTCGCTGAGAACCCTCCACCGGTGACACAATCCGATATCCCCATGGCCTGTTCGAACACGCCACCGATTTCCTTAACTCTTGGCGGCTCATATTTTTTTTTCTTGGTTTTATGGCTCGCCATGCGGCCTCCTTTTAAATCCTGGCTAGATTATGCCATATTTCACCGGATTTAGCAAACTGTAAGCGATATGACGGTAGGGTTTCTAAGAGTTTTTTGACCTCATAAAATCCCAACCGAGCGGTTTCCCGGTTTAAATACTTATAAAAATGAATCAGGTGCATCAACGTGATTCGCATCAATTCATTTTTAGCGATGGGCAGGACATCATAGCGGTCGCTTTTCTCCAGCAGAAATATCTTTTTAATCTCACCTTTGGTCACACCGGCATGATTGTTTTTTCCCTTTGACTGGCTGAAGGGCGAGCGATAGGTATAAAATTGGCTTTTCTCACGCTTTACGATCGCACCATCATCTGCAAAACAAATGTCCGGGTCACAAAGACGGGTGA
>JASFTQ010000110.1:0-13039 GCA_050053515.1 Desulfobacterales bacterium
CTGCCATGCGGCGGGAGCTCATTTTGTCAACCCGGTCATTCGATCAATCATCGATATTGGCGGCCAAGACAGCAAAGCCATTGTTATCGATGAAAACGGCAGGGTGATGGATTTTGCCATGAATGATAAATGTGCCGCCGGCACCGGTCGGTTTTTAGAAGTTATGGCCCGCGCACTGGAGGTTGATTTAAACGAATTCGGCAGTTTCTCCCGCCGGTCGGACCGGCCTGCAGCCATCAGCAGTCTATGCACCGTGTTTGCCGAGTCGGAGGTCATATCCCTCATCGCAAAAGGCGAAAAACGTGAAAACATCATTGCCGGCATTCACGCATCGATTAGTGCCAGAGTAATGGCTATGGCGGGTCGTATCGGTTTAAAAGCCCCAATCATGATGACCGGGGGCGTGGCCATGAATTCCGGGGTGGTGCGGGCGCTGGAAGAAAAGTGCGGTCAATCCATTGAAGTGTCTTCCAAAGCGCAGGTTATCGGCGCCATCGGTGCCGCCCTTATCGCCGCCCAAACGGCAAGAGAATGAAAATATGTATACTGTTGTCGCCGCGATAATCCCGGATCAGATTTACACCTTTTAGTGACCACGGACAACGGACCACATGCCACGGACATTGAGCGGTCCCGCTCAATTAAGGTCATTCCCCGAATATGTTTTTCAGACTTTCCCGGTTATCTACCACACGCCATATACCGCGGTTGTTTTCGACTTCGGCGCGCCAATCTTGCAGGACTGCCGGATCATTTTTGGATTTCGGGGTATTTTGGGCGGCAGCGAAAGCCACCACTTGAAACCCGGCCAGTTGAAAGGGTATGTTGCCGATGCTTTCCCCCGCGATTTCCTCATTTAAATCCGCGAAAATGAAAATATATTTTTTCCCGGAACCGACCGTGTTCAGATATTCAGTGGCGTGCAATATTCCACCCAAGAGATCTGAATGCCTGCTGCTTTTGGCGATTGCGGTAAAATTATTTACTTGTTGCCGGAAAGCGCGTTTCTGGGTATTGGCGATGGAAGGGCGTTGATTGAAGGTTATTTCGCCAATGATGTCCCTTTCGCTAAAACTCTCAGTGTCAATACGCGCAACGGCTAGGGTATCATTGGGTTGAAGTTCGCCAAGGAGGTAGCCGATGACGGCTTGTGCTTTTTTCATCTCCAGGACCCCCGTTCCGGAAGTGTTCAGGAGCATGTAAACGCCCTTTGAGCGGTTTTCCGGGTTCGCACATCCCGCGATCAGAATGCCGACGGTAAAAACAAATACGGTTATTCTCTTCATTTTCGGCAATAGTTCGATTCGTTGGTACTATGCCTGTTTTTGATCGCTGTTTTTCGACTTTTTCAAAAAGTCAAATCCGGTTCCCTGCTTCGAGGGGGGCTTAACTTTGTGCGGCACGCCACTGAGAAAACCTTCCAGCCATAGGGTCGGAAATATGATCAGGTCATAAACAGCGATGATGATCTTGCCGGAATAAACAACAACATTTCCCGTGAGCCGCAGAATGAAGGCAAACAGTCTAAGGCTTCCTGCAGCCATAACTCCCAGTATTGTTCTGGCTGAAGTGATGAAGGACTCCAGCGGTATGGCAACGAAGGCAAGCGCAAATGGCAATATGAATCCCATGATGGATTGTCCGATGGCGGGGATGATGCTGGTGGATACTTCAGGTTGCTCGACACCGGCCAGCATTTGACGCAGCGCTTCCATGTCGGCGGCCATCCGGTCTCGCAAAAATGCCAGGGCCGATTCGACACCGGCAAAAACCGTGAGCAATGTCAGCGTGATCCAGATCAAGCGAATACGCATTTTATCGTCCAAATCTCCGATAATTGGAAACAGACGCGTAATTCGCAGCGATTCCATTAGAAAAAGTCCCATACCCAATTCAACCAGGGTAATGACGATAGCGGAAACATCCGATGTTTTATAAGGGCCGATATAATTCCCGCCGCCCACCATCTCTGACATCGGTAAAGTTATTAAATTGAAATTAACAACCGCAATACCGACAGCAATAAGCAAAAACAGGCCGGATATAAAGAATTGGGTTAAAGCAGATGACCTCAGCATATGCGCCGCTTTGTCGGTTTTGGCCCTAATTTGTTCAAATCTGGCCATATATCGATCAATCAGTTTGGCGCGATCATTGACGGATGTCACCGAGGTATTCACAGCTTTGAGCGTCTTTTGCAGCTTGCGCCACAATGGCAACATCTTATTGAGAATGGCATGCCGTGTTTTGCTGGAAACGCGGTATTCCGCAATGGCCGCGGTATGCTGGTCTTTAAGGGTACGATTTATTTCAGACAGCATATTGGAGACCATCATGTCGCCGGAGTGTTCAATCTTGGCAATTGCCTCTATGATGGGGATCCAGTTGGGCAGGGAGGGGGGAACGTCGACACTGCTGTTATGATCTTCCTCCAACCTGGTAATCACGCCGCAAATCTGATGATGCAGTTTTGCGTAGCCTTCAAGATTCCGCGCCACTGCTTTATTGATGTGATCAAACTCCCGCTCCACCTGGCGTTCGGCAATTTCTCGTCCCTTGTCCATCAGAACTTCTCGATTCCGCTTCTCCAGTTTGCGCTCGGCACTTATCAAAGAGGCAGCACATAGACGCATAACGTTGTTGATGAACCTGGTGAGGGCCCGGATGGCCTGGTGAAAGGGCTTCCTGGCAAGATAGAGAGCCACCACCAGCGCAACGATCCATATGGAAACGGATAGGCTGCGGTAGGGGGTTATTCTCAATAGATATTCGATGAATGACATAGAGACCTCTATTAGGTGGTGCCGCTGATTGCCGAACCCATAACAACTTTCCCGGGTCGGGTAGATTTTCCATTAAACATGAAAACACTGACCATTTTACCTGATAACATGCAACCTATCAATAAAATTATATATCTGGTCAGCGGGTTTAATCCCAAAAGAAAAAAGCCGAAATGCCCTTTATTTCGGCAACTCGGCTTTGTTTTCAATCATTCTCCGATGTTTATGGATCAGACCGGGGGATTGCAATCACCATTTTCAGCCTAGGATCCGCCGTCCTTTTCAAATTCGAGAAGTGAATGGCCATACCGGTGAGGGGAAAAATCAGCACCGGTGGCCGCGAAGTAGCGCGCCCAAAATTTTTCTATGGAGCGGAATTTCCTGGAATCTTTTGCACTCGCTCCGGCCACATAGACCTTGACATGGCTAAGATTAGGGACAAGCTTCTGCTTTTGTCTGTATCTAATGATATTATTGATGTACTTGTTGCTGACCCTGGCCCGATCGAATTTGTACTGCTTGGAATCCTGCACCATGTCTGAAAGGATGACCAGGATCTTTTGTCGTTTTTCGTTATGGAAGATGGTGTCGGCAATATTCAAGGAATTTAGAATCTCTGTATAGGGAGTTCCTCGCCTGCGGGATAGAAGCCGGTCTACTTCTGTGCGAATATTTTTTTTGGTCTTGGCCAAGCTTTGTTCGAATTGAATGCGGTTGACCCATATCGTTTGCTTGGGAATTTCTTCGTCCACCACCGGCTTGAACTCGATATAAGACCGACTGGTGATGGTCCCCACAACAATACGGTCCCCCTGGTTAAGATTTTGATAGATTTTCTCAAAGGCCTCGTTGTATACCGTGCGCCGTGCACGGTTAGTGCTGCCGGACATGTCGACAAAAACAACGATCACACGCGGTTGTTTTTTATCCTTGCCGAACTTCCAAAATGCATCCGCATTCCGGTTAACCGGGTTCAATAAAAACAGGCAGCCGACGAAGATGGGCCAAAATAAATTTAATCTCTGTCTTTTCATATGGCTTATCTCCTCAAAACACATGAAAAGGGTTGTTTTGTTTACTGTTTGCCAACCGCTTGAACACGCAGCTGGGTGGTTGCGTTCAATGATTCTCGTTTCTTTTCTTCTTTTTGAAGATCCATATCCATGAAGTGTTCTTTTTCAAAGGATGCCGGTTTGGCATGATCAGGTCGCACGCGCTGATTGATTTTGCGATAGTAATAGATGACTTCCTGGGCGCGCTGATGTATCCGGTTGATTTTTTGTTGTTGCTCCGTAAGTATTTTATTGTGCTCGGCCTCGATTGCCCGCATGGCCTTATTGAGCTGGTTGGTCCTACGGTGCAAATGCTCCAGCATCGGGTCGGTATCATGGGCAAAATAGGAGCACAGGGTGGCTGCAGCCAATATGACCAGGTTCAGCCCAACGAAGGCCAGGCCGACAAACTTACTGCTGCCGAAACTCATGACCGCACCCGCCTCGGTGAGGTCACCCAAATACTGGACGCGCACGTAGCCGATGGCAATCAAACCGCCGATAGTTAGAAAGAGCAGTGTCGCGACACCGATGCCGCTCTTCCACCAGGGATCGGATCCGCGCTTGAGTAGAATTCCCAGGGCATGAGCGATCCAGGGAATGGCCACCGCCACACCAACCGCCATGATCCACGTGAAGATCTGGCTTTCGCCAAACACGGCGAAGGCCAGGGAGTTCATGGGAATCTCTCCCAGAACGAAAAGAGACATCAAAATGTAGTACTTTCCCCTGGACAACTCCACGCTCGGCTCGGACCGCTTAATCTTGGATGAGTGGACATCATAGTCCTTGGAGATCCGCTCATAGTCTTTTAGCAGCGGTTTGTGTTTTCCGTTGAGCATATCCAATTTAGGTCCATACCTAGCCGTCACTTGTCGTGCCTCGTTTTTGGCCATCGCCATTACTTCCTGCTCGAACTGAGAAGGATTGGGGTCGGTAACACCGGGAATATTGTTTTTTGCATCTATTATCGCGTTTTTCTTTACTTCGGTTCTGCTGTACATTTTTTCTCCCCCTTTCTTTCCAAAAAGATCGGGAAGTCACTCCAATGGTTAGTATTGCTCTTAAAATCGGGTGTATAAGAGTATAACCTTAGCCTTTTCCGTCAGTTATAAGGGGCCAACCAATGATGATTCAGGTGGTTTAGGTTAGATTTGACGAAGCTACCTGCCATAATCAATTCGTCGTGTGATTAGAAAATGGAACCGGATCTTCAGTATCTAATTTAAATGACATTGTAATTAAATGTACTGAAAATGTACCCCAGTATTTTATCAAATAAAATTCAAACATTCAATAAATTTATATTTGAGGGGGATTGCGGCGGTTTGATTTCTTGCGATACAAACCGGTGATTTAATTTTTGATGAAATACTTGAACCGTGAAAGTGAGCGCATTCCCCGCAGCTTGCTGCGGGGTTAGCGAGCGAATCAGAAAATAGATAGAATTCCTCTCGGGGAAGATTCCCTGCAGCTTGCTGCAGGGTACGCTTCAATTAAAATGTGGTGGGATCGGTTGACATTACCGATCGGGGTTGGGCATACCGCCCTAGAAACTACCCTGCCATATGATCAGCGGACGCCATTCAAATGTTTTGATCAACTTTACCCCAAATCCGTCGTCGCTCGACCAGACGATCCGGCCTTTGCGTTTATCATTCTTATCTCCTGAGTAGGGCAAAGCCACTTTGATAATTTCGCCCACCGGCAAGGGGTCATTTATTTTTATGAAAAGCCCGTCTCTGCTGAAATTTTTAAGCTCACCCGTATACAGCTTGTCTTTTGTGGCAAATAAAATGTCGCCGGACCAAACCTGTCGGCCCTCCTGCCTTCGCTCAAAGCTTTTTTGAACGGCCAACCGCCCTAAAAACTTTACGCCAAAACCCTCGACGTCCCATCGGACAATCCTGCCTCGTCGCTTGTCGTCTCGGGCTATGGTGTAAGGAGGTGCCACCGTGATTATTTGTCCAACCGTCAACAACGCTCGGCTTTTTATAAAGAGACCGGTTTTGCTGTAATTCAAAAGGTCGCCGGTGTATAGCCTTTTCTTGGTGGCAAATAAAATTTTCCCCGAATAGTCCTTGCGATCGTCCTTCCTTCTTTCGGCAAATTTTTTCTTTGGGTACATATTCAAAACCTGATACTCATTACCGTACTTTTAAATAGTCCGAAATTAAATGTTGCTGAAGTATTTTTGCAAAAAGCATGCAAATTTTTTATCCTTTTAGCGATATTGTTAATATTATAAATAAAATACAGATGGTTATATTATATTCGTTTTCCGCATGACTCCATAAGGAACCCCTGCCAAAAAAGGTTATGGGTGATATCTCACAGATTTTGTTGAATCCTTTGGGCGTTTTCCCACAATTTGAAGACAAAAACAGGAGGGTTTGGCGGGCGGAGCTTGCCTGAAAGGAAACCATCTGTCTAAGATAGCTTCACACGCTTTACCGGCTAGAACCGCGATAGCCAGCGCATTCCCCAGAGGCTTGCTAGCGAATCAGATAACAGATAGAATTCCTCTCGGTGAAGATTCCCTGCAGCTTGCTGCAGGGTATGCTTCAATCCCCTGCCCGTTTATCGTGCAACTTCTTTTCTACGACACAGTAGACGCCTTTTCCGTTTCTGATGGGGACAAAGCATTTGCTATCGGAAAGACAGGTGGCCTTGCTGGTGTCACCGGATTTCCAGCGATTGATCAAACCGGGTTCCCGAATAAGCGGCCGGCTTATGGAAATATAATCGGCAATTTCATCCTCGACGATCTGCCGGGCGACATGAAACGATCGAATTCCGCCCGCCAGTATAATGGGGAGATCGATGCTTTTTTTAAATGCTATGGCTGCATCCTTAAAATATGCTTCCCGGCCTTCGGTTGTAATTCCGGTTCTGACTGGAATCAGCTTTCCGGACTCTCTGGTACCGCCGCTTACCTCAACGGCACTTAACCCCTCTGCCTTCAGCAGATTACATGCTTTTACGGCGTCTTCCAACTCGAGACCGCCTTTTATATAATCCTGAGAGTTTATTTTAATGAGAACCGGATAATTGCGACCGACCCGCTTGCGAACGGCGACAAGAACCGCTTGCAGGAATCGGGCTCGGTTTTCAATGGAACCCCCGTATTGATCTTGCCGTTTGTTATAAGCCGGCGACAGAAACTGGTTCATCAGATAGCCGTGAGCGGCATGCATCTGGACACCGTCAAAACCGGCCGCTTTGGCCCTTTCAGCTGCCGATGCAAACGCCTCAATGACTGCACGGATGTCCTCGGGGGTCATTTCCTCTGGCGCTTTGCCGGTAAGACCCGGAATTGGCGAAGGTGCCAGCGGCCGCTGTCCGGTAAGATCCGTGTCGGCATAAATACCGGCGTGGGCCAGCTGCATTACAATCTTCCCTTTTCTGGCATGAACAACCTGCGTCATTTTGCGAAGGGCCGCGATGTGTTCGTCTTTGTAAATGCCGAGCTGCCAGGGGCCGGCCTGTCCTCTCGGGTGCACATAGGCGTGGCCGGTTATGATCAGTCCGACACCGCCTTCCGCCAGATCTGCGGTAAGGTTCACCAGCTTTGAGGTGCAGCTACCGTCATTTTCGGCCATACCTGTCCAGGTTGCCGATCGCACAAAACGGTTGTTTAAAGTCATACCGTTAATTTGTGTGGTTTCAAAAAGTTTACGCATGTCTGCCTCCATGATAAATTGAGATATTATTTCAATCTGGCCCAAAAATGCGGTGGTCGTCATCCCAAATTTTAATGAACAGAAAAGCTATCATGCGGCCTCAATCATTACAAGGGCCAAGAATCCCCTCTGAAAAGGCATGCCGTGTATATTGCCAATACCATCATCCCAAATTTTGCCACAATGGCACTGGAACGGTTCAGCCGTTGGATGAAATTTATCCGATTTGTTATAATCTTACAAAACTGTCTTGCAGTTGTTGCACTTCAGTTGTATGCCAATGATAATCTAAAGGCCGGAGCCTAGCTCAGTGGGGCAAATATGACTTTACCATTCAAGAAGGTGCTTGTAACCGGAGGGGCCGGGTTTATTGGATCGCATCTCACCGAGGCCCTGGTCACTGAAGAATGCCAGGTGACCGTGCTCGATAATCTATCCTCCGGTGACCTTTCAAATCTGAATTCGGTCAAGAATCGGGTCAGCTTTTGTAAAGGTGATATACGGGATCTGCGGACCGTCGAAGATAGCGCACGGGGTCGTGAGGCCATATTTCATCTGGCAGCGATGGTGTCAGTGCCGCAAACCGTAGCTCAGCCGATTGAATCGGCCCAAATCAATGACTTGGGGACATTGCATATTTTTGAAGCAGCACGCAGAAATAATGTCGAGCGCGTGGTTTTTACGAGTTCTTCAGCGGTCTACGGTGACGATCCGCGACTTCCCAAACAGGAGGAGATGAATCCCGAGCCGCTTAGCCCGTATGCGGTCCAGAAGCTCTCCGGTGAGTATTATGCGCGTGTTTTCAATATGTTATACGGTATGAAAGCCACCAGCCTGCGACTTTTTAATGTCTTCGGGCCCCGGCAGGATCCCTCATCATCCTATTCGGGTGTAATATCGATATTTATGTCGCAGGCGGTTTCAAAATCGCCGGCCACGATTTACGGTGATGGAAACCAAAGCCGAGACTTCATATTTGTAAAGGATGTGGTCAGGGCCAATCTGCTGGCAGCAGCAGTTGATCATGCGGCCGGCAAGTCGATTAATGTGGGCACCGGCAGATCCGTCAGCATAAACCGGTTATGGGATGTGGTTTGTCAAAAGGCCGATTTAACCATGGCAGCCCAATACGAATCACCGAGATCCGGGGATATTCTGGAGTCGGTGGCCGACATCCGACGGGCCAAATCCGTTCTCGGCTTTGAGCCGCAATATAGCTTTGAAAAAGGGATTGATCAAACATTTGAATGGTACCGAAGAAAAAGAAAATAAAAGAGCTGAGGGATTATGGATTTTAAATTTAAAAATGTTCTGGTTACCGGGGCGGCCGGCTTTATCGGTTTTCATCTGGTAAAACGCCTGACGGCTGACGGATATATTGTAACGGGCCTCGATAACCTGAGCCCCTATTATGATGTCAGTCTCAAAGAAGCACGTCTCGAGCTATTGGAAAAATCGGAAAAATTTTCTTTTATCCGTTCGGATCTTGCGCAAAGAAGGCATCTGGAAGGTGTCTTTGCAAAAGTGCAATATGACATCGTGGTAAACCTCGCAGCCCAGGCCGGTGTCAGATATTCGCTAACAAATCCCCATGCCTATGTCGACGCCAATCTCGTTGGTTTCGTCAATGTACTGGAGTGCTGTCGACGCAGTCGTGTGAAACATCTGGTGTTTGCGTCATCAAGCTCGGTTTACGGCGCCAATACAAAAATGCCGTTTTCGGTCCATCACAACGTCGATCACCCGGTTTCGCTTTATGCCGCAACCAAAAAAGCCAATGAACTTATGGCCCATACCTACAGTCATCTTTACGGACTTGCGTGTACCGGCCTGCGTTTTTTTACCGTTTACGGTCCTTGGGGGCGGCCGGACATGGCACTTTTTTTATTCACCAAAGCCATTTTGGAGAACAAACCGATTGAGGTATTCAACCACGGCAAAATGCAGCGGGATTTCACTTATATTGACGATATCATCGAGGGAGTCGTCAGGGTGATGGGCAAGCTCCCCGTTGCGGATCCCAAGTGGCGGGGCGACCGTCCTAATCCCGGCTCCTCTTACACCAGCTACAAGCTCTATAATATCGGCAACAACAACCCGGTTGAGTTGAATCAATTTATTGGAGAAATTGAGAGTGCCCTGGGCAAGACCGCCAGAAAGAAATACCTGGACCTTCAACCCGGAGATGTTCCGGCCACATACGCGGATGTGGACGATCTGATAAAGGATGTGGGTTTTAAGCCCGGCACATCCTTGAAGGAAGGTGTCCGGCGATTTGTTGAATGGTACAAAACATATTACAACCATGCATAGAACAAAGGAATCCAGCAAGGATGGACCGGTTTGCCTCACCGGTTCATAGCAGTGTGGCCCGGAAATAAGATTAAAAACTCTTTCAAACCTTGAGTTGAACCGCGATAGTGAGCGCATTCCCCGCAGCTTGCTGCGGGGTTAGCGAGCGAATCAGAAAATAGATAGAATTCCTCTCGGGGAAGATTCCCTGCAGCTTGCTGCAGGGTACGCTTCAATCTTGTAACCTATTTACGGGACCCGACACTGGAACCGATAAATTCCTATCCGTGAGGACCTGTCCTTTATAGCGGTGAGCTTCACTTTCTACGAATTTAACATTCGTTGTTCTCTTAGAAACGCATCCAGCGCTTCAATGACGACGTTCGTCACCGTCGTATAGTTCTCAGCGGCATACAGCTTTACCCTGTCCGCGAGGTTGCAGGGCAAACTTACAATGAGGTCTTCACATACCTCTTGAGCTTTATTGCCTTTGTCACTTTCCCTGTCCATTCCGGTTCCTCTCTGTGTGTCTGATCAACCAGATTTCCGGTTCAACAACAGCTGGTCTCTTTCCTGAAAATGTATAGGCTACTTATTCGTTCAGAAACATTATAGTGATTGTCAAAATAATATACCCCCTGCCTGCACCTCTTCATTCTGCGTTATTTCGGAACATTATTTTGACATCCGCTATAAAGGCTTTTCACATACATTATGGAATTTATATAAACAAGAAAATTACGTGCAAAATGTTGTCAATTTGATAACCGGATATATTTTTAAGAGAATGATGAAAGGAAGGATGTGATCATGATCGTCAGACAACTCAGTGTGGGTTACATGGATGTTTTCTGTTACCTTGTGGGCTGCGAGGATACCCGGCAAGCTATTGTCATCGACCCGGGCGGAGATGAAAGCAAGATCCTGGAGCGCGCTCAAAAGGACAACCTCCGCATTAAATATATCGTCAACACACACCATCACTGGGACCATAGTTCCGGAAATGCAAGGCTCAAAGAGGCCACCGGTGCGAGGTTGGTCATGCATGCGTTAGAGGATGATATCCTTCAGGGGCGCGGACCCTGGGGAAGCGGTACGACATCGTCACCGCCGGCCGATATCCGATTAGAAACCGAGAAAACACTAACGGTGGGGAATATCACATTTGAAATTTTCTTCACTCCGGGTCATACCCCAGGTGGAATTTGCCTCTATGCGGATGGGCAGCTGTTCACCGGTGACACCCTTTTTGTGGGCGACAGCGGTCGGACCGACCTGCCGGGGGGGGATAGATCCGCCATGGGCGCTTCGATAAGAAATTTGATGAAGCTGCCGGATAGCACCATTGTTTGGCCCGGCCACGATTACGGCCCGAACCCCAACTCAACGATATGGCGTGAAAAAAGAACCAATGTGAACGCCAAAGAATATGGCTATTATGTTGCAGACTGATATAGAGCTGCCGCTATGTATCAATTTCCTCCAGCTCAAATTCCTCGATGATTTTACCCTTCTCAATGTAGGATTCAATCTGGTCATGCGCTTTTTGGTATACCGCCATGGCGGTGCCGAATTTTTCAAAAATCGGATCATCATCACCCAACAAGTCATTGATTCTATGTAATATATTGACTCCTGTTTTAAAGTGTGCGGTTAATTCAGCGAGTATTTTTTTTCTTTTTTCATGCTTTTCTCGCTCTCTGGCGATGATCGGTAAAAGCCTCTGGATGGAGTATTCAACCAGGGAATCGCGGGGAGCATTAAAATCTTTTGAAATTTGATCCAAACATAGCAATGTTTTTCGACTCATAACGTAAGTTTTTTGAACCCGATTTTCGACGCCGAGCTTTGATTTCTTAACCTCACGCGCAATTGAGCTCAATGATTGGATGTCTTCGATCAAATGATCAAATAGAGATTTTTGCTTGATACCCAGATGGGTTGCGACGATATTGATGGCATCGATACACCCTTCCGATAATTTGAAGGTAGCGCGGACCGATTGCCTGCCTCGCAGTCCCGAGGTAAGCGATTGACGCAGGGCAAAACCCTCCGCCCCATTATTTTCATCATTTTCCATAGCTACACTCCCTTTCGGATGTTCTTAAACTATATTACCTAATATATAAAATTTTTTAAATAATGCAACCTTTTTGTTTATAATAATATTGACAACTCTATTTTTGTTTTTATCATATTTTTAAAAATAATTCGTGAAATCTTATAGCGAGGATGCCAGCATAGAGGCATAAGGAAAAAAATAATATCATTTGAAAGGGGGTATACACTATGTTTTACCGTAGGTTATTTGATTATCCAACTTGGCGGGTGAAAAGCCCTTTTGAGGATCTGGAGCGGATGAGGCGCCAAATGGACCGGTTATTAGACGATTTGTCAGGTCCATCAGGTCAAAGAGCCAGAGCCGGGGTCTTTCCGCTGATAAATTTGAGCGAGGACAAGGACGGATTTTATGTGCATGCCGAATTGCCGGGCGTAAAATCCGATGATCTGGAAATTCAGGCGACCGCAAACAGCATTTCTATTGCCGGGGAACGGAAAATACCCGGCGAGGTTGAAAACGCAAGGTATCACCGGCGAGAAAGAGAGGCGGGTAAATTCTCAAGAATGATCGGTTTGCCGAGTAATATCGATGCGAATAAAGTTGAAGCGAAGCTTGTCGATGGAATACTCACGGTAATCGTTCCGAAGGCCGAAACTGCCAAGCCCAGGCAAATAAGTGTAACGTAATACAGAGAAGGAGGGGATCGCAATGGCTGAAAAAGATGAAAAAGAGCTTCAAGTTAAAGAAAAACAGGAAGTAGCCACCCCTGCTGAACAAACAAGACCGGGGTTGGTTTTTGAACCAAATGTGGACATATTCGAAACAGAGAGCGAAATCACCCTGTTGGCCGACATGCCGGGGGTAAAAGCCGATGATTTAACCATCGATTTACGGGATAATACGTTAACCTTGAGCGGTGATGTGCCGCCCATCGATGATTCGAATCAGGAGTTAATTGCCGTGGAGTATCAAACCGGCAGATATTACCGTCAGTTTACCCTCTCGGAGGTCATTGATCAAACCAAAATTGATGCCAAACTCAATGATGGCGTTTTAAGGTTGACATTGCCAAAGGTGGAAAAGGCGGCTCCACGCAAGATAACTGTCAAAGCTGGTTAATTGTTTAATGCAAGCGCGGCTGGAAGCCGCTCCCACTTATTCACCATC
>JASFTQ010000111.1:0-12988 GCA_050053515.1 Desulfobacterales bacterium
AAGCAAGCAACGCGATTTGGTTTAATCATACTCTCATTGCTAGTGATGTTTGCCTGTGAAGCCGGGAAAAAGGCCGACCTTTATGTTGAAGTGAAAGTAACCTTGGACGGCAAACCGGCACCCCAGGCCAAAGTCATGGTCGATGGGATAGAGGTGGGGGTCACGGACAGCAGTGGGCAGTTTTCGCAAAGAATGCAGCAACAACCGGGGGCCGAAGTGGAGGTGGCGGTTTCCAAGGAGGCGATCGGCTACCGCATCGAACCCTGGAAGGATTCATTTGTTACCAAGCTGCCCAAAGGAGGGGCGATACATACCTATTCTTTCAAAGCAGACCTCACAGCCACCAAGTACTTTACTGTGGCTGTTACGGACGACGGGCAACCGCTGGAAGGCGCCTCCCTTCGCATTAACGACAAATTCAGTGCGAGGACGGATGCAAACGGTGAATACGTTCATAACTATAAAACAGCAGCGAAGCGGGGCTATCGGCTGCGCGTAACGAAATCCGGTTACCAGCCCTGGCAAAAGACCATCGGTGTCAAACCCGGCGAACTGTATGAAGTTTCTCTTGCGAAAAAGGAAAAAAAAGTAGTCGCAAAGGCTGTTGAGGCTCCACCGAAAAAGGAAACGGCTATTGCGGCGCCGGTAGAAAAAGCACCGGAACCGGCGGCAAAAGAAGAAAAAGTACCCCCAAAAAAGAAAAAGGTCACCCGCGCGCCCGCAAAAAAGGCCCCCGCCGCTAAACCCAAAGCCAAAAAGTCCGTGTTGGCCGTCACCGCCAGAACCGATTCTTATGGTCGTACCAGAGGCCTTCCGAGCGTGCTGGTAAACATAGATGATAAGCCGGTTGGAAAAACAAATTCCAAAGGCGTTTATGCCTATGTATACAAGGGTGCCCCGGGCAAGGAGGTACGACTTAAACTCACAGCGCCCGGTCATATTCCCGAAACATGGGAAACATCCGTTAAATTGCAGGGTCGGCGCAACGTTCAACGCTATTTTTACCCCGCCAAACCCAAGCCCATCAAGGTCGCAATATACGGGTATGTCAACAACACGCCGGAAGAAGATTTAACGGGCATAATCGATAGAATTGAAGGTATTATCAGCAACAGTTTATTTGCTTACACCGGTTTTCGTGAATTGCCAAAACCGGCGTTCAAGAAGATGATGTTGCAAGCGAACCTGGATATGGAAACTATTGCAACCAAAGGCTGGCAAAAGACCAGACTGAGCAATTCCGTTGACATCATCATCAGCGGCAGTGTGAGCAAGGACGAACGAGGCATAACCATCGAAACTTCTGTCATAACAGACGATGGCAGTATTATTCTGAGCCAGATAAACACTGCCAGACAGGAAAAATATTTAAGAAGTACCGCCAAAGTAGTTGCCAGCAGCATTATTGATCAGTTCCCCTTTGAAGGTACGATAGCCGGTATCGATGATGATGGCTTTCGAATCAATCTCGGTAAACTTGATTACAAGATTCGAAGGGGTAACGAATTTAGACATATGATCGCTGAACTGGATCGCACGGGACGGATCAAAGGCTACCGTGAAGCCGGCACCCTAAAAGTTGTAAAAACTGATGACACTGCTTCGTGGGGCCAGGTCGTGGAGATGGGCGAGGCTGATGCGGTCAAAGTTGGAGATAAAGTTGTTCGCCGTATTTATCTTGAAGAAAGGATAGAGGCGGCCAAGGCCACGTTTATTTTAGAAGCAAAGGGTGGACTTCCAACCGATGGGAAACCGTTGTGGGGTGTAAATGTGTATCTCAACAATACCTGGGTCGGAACCACCGGTTCCAACGGTAAGGCAGAGATACCGGTGCGCCTGTATGATGAGTATGAAATTTTACTATCGCGCCACGGCTATCAGCCCGTGCGGGATATGATCAGTGTGGACGAAAACAAGCAGGTCAAAGAGTATTTACTTGAAGTTGCCAATGCACTGTTCAAAGTCGAATCCGAGCCTATGGGAGCAGAGGTTTTTGTCGACGGCGTTCAGATTGGAAAAACACCCCTTTTGGACGGCCAACTGGTCAATTTTGGATTTCGGAAGATTAAACTTTCGGTCGGTGGCGATTACCGTGACTGGGAAGAAGTCATCGAATTCAACCAGCGCGAAGTAGACCGCACCGGCGAGAACAAAATTGTTTTTCTCAAAGATTATCTCAAGATCGGAAGGCGGGCCGAACAGAATGGTAATATGGATGCTGCAATTCAGGCTTATTCTCTCATCGAAAGGGCAAATCCCGACTATTCGAACGCCCGTCACAGGCTGGCCCAGCTGTACATGGATGAGAAAAACGACTATGATTCTGCCATCAGAGAATTTGAAAAGGTCTTGGCATTGCCCGAAAATCAACAGGTCATCCGCAAACAGTTTGCCGTGACTTTTACCAATTTAGGTCATGCTTACTACGAAAAAGGCCGGCAGCTGATTCGGAAGGATCGGACAGCAGCCGCCAGGAACTTTGGCAAGGCAATCAAAAATCTCAGAGTGGCGAAGCAAAACACCCGATTTTTCCCGAATCGCCAATTTCACGAAGCCGTCCATGACACGTATTATTATATGGCCCTGGCTTACCACAAACTATATCTCGTCACGAAAAGAAGATCTCTGATCAACAAAGCCGATCTGGCATGGCGCGAATACTTCGACTTCTTTCCAAAAAAACTGGAGAGCAACGCGAATTTTGTAAA
The DNA here is from genome assembly GCA_050053515.1 of Desulfobacterales bacterium. Taxonomy (GTDB): domain Bacteria; phylum Desulfobacterota; class Desulfobacteria; order Desulfobacterales. Next base: position 2,709 of record JASFTQ010000111.1, read on the forward strand.
CATTCGAAATTCAGCCAAAAAATACTGGGTTCAGATCAAAGACCTGAAGTCATAGGGGGGCTGGTAAGTTGCGTGTCTGGATGTTGCGGCCGATTTTCGGGATAATTGTCATCACTTTTGTTTTGGGTATGGGCTCAGGCCTTTACTCTGGTGTTTATCAGCCGGGTGACTTGGGCCGCGGAATTTCAGAAAAAGGCAAAGAAGGTACAGTGCCGGCCAAAAAAATTAGGTCCAGGGGTGCGGGGCGGGAGGCCTCCAAGAAGGATAAGGGCAAAAGCGGCACCCAAAAGGCAAACAGCGATACGGACGAATCACGACCTCCCGAATCGGAGACCCCACTTAAATCAAATGGGCTTCATCAACGGCCAGTTAAGCCCAGCAAGGTTGAAAGTCCGGCTGTCGACAAAGCTGGCGCGGAAGATTCTATTGCTGAAGGGCTACCGCAAAGCTCCGAAAAAGCAGGGCCTGATGGCAATGTACCTCCGGCTGCAATTACCGATTCCACCAAAGCCGAAAAAAAACCGGCAGCGACCGAAAGCGTTGAGAGTCTGACCGAAGAGCAGCCGGCCAAGCCACCCGAGTCGGATGCTGACCGTCACAAAATGATACAACCCTTATATGTGCAGGCATTTACGGATATCAGGCCCGGCCACAACGACTCGAATCCCATTTGGTCGCCTACCGGACGACTCATTGCCTTCGAGCGCAGTATCGGCGACAAGCGGGAAATTATCGTTGCCCGGGACGATGGCGTCGTGCTGCAGAAGATTTATTGCCGCTTGTCTGATGGAGATGATGACCTGCAATTATTTTTACCCGGTATTATTGAAGATGTGAGTTACAATGCCGGGCTCAGCTGGTCACCTTCTGAAAGAAGTCTTGTCTTCATGAGCAATGGGGGCAGTGGTAATTACGATCTTTACCTTCTGCCGGTGCTGGGTGAAGAGAGCACCATTCGGCTTACCGAGCACACGGAAAAGGACAGCCACCCGCACTGGTCTCCGGTGGCTGACCGCTTGGTGTTTGTATCCGGTCGAACCGGCAAGGCGGAAATATATCTGATGGATTTGGTCACCAGAAAAGTGAACCAATTGACGCAGGGAAAGAAAACCTATCTCTACCCCCAGTGGTCGCCGGACGGCAAAAAAATCGTTATGATCTACGGCAGCAATGAGAACCACGATATCTACCTGATAGAAGATATTGATCGGCCGACCGAAACCCTCCGGCCGCTCACTACGTGGCGGTATGATGATTTGAGACCGGTATGGTCGCCGGACGGCACGAAAATCGCTTTTTATTCCAATTACAATTTGGAAAACAATCCCAAGTTATGGTCGCTGATTGTGATAAACGCGGATGGATCGAGTGCCGACAAGGGTGAAGATCTTGTCGAGAAAATAGTGGCAGTAGATGTTATCCCGGATATTGAAGGCGGCCCTGCATGGATGTTGGATAGTAAAAGAATCGTTTATGTAAAAAACGACGAGCAGTCATATAATCCGATTTATGTCGTGGATATTGAAAATAACACCAATTTTTCCATCAACACCGGTACCAAAATGAATCACGATGTGGTTTGCTCATTAAATGGGACCATTGCGTTCAGGGCCCAGGTAGAGCAGTGGGACCACATTTATATCGCCAGGCTGGAGGAATAAGGACCCCGTCTGACAGGAGCAATTATGAAAAGAGTAGGCTTAATCTGCACGCTGATTGTATTGCAAGCATGGGGGTCATATGCTGCCGGGGATTCAATAAAACGCGGCATGGAGCTGTACAAAAAGAACCATTATGAAGATGCAGCCATTGTTCTCCACAACAATTTATCATCCGATGATATACAACAGTCGGGCAAAATTTATTTAAGCCTGGGGTTGATCTATTATGCCAACGCGAAATTATACCGCGAGCTGTATGATACATCAACTGCAGTGCAGATGGACTATCTTACGAAATTACTGGCAGCCGATAGCAAGTCGGAGAGTCGATTTGTCAGCCTCTATTTGGGGCGAACCCTTCTGGAGTCCGGCAATTATATCGAAGCAGCCGCTTTTGTCAAAAAATTTATAGCGGATAATAGAATCGATCCTCAATTTAAAGATTATGCCAAAGTAAGCCTGGGCAATATTTATTTTCTGCAGGGCAAAAGCGATGAAGCCCGAAGGGTTTGGTCCGGAGTCAGCGATTCGCAGCCGCTTCTGTCAACGGCGCTGGCAGCGGCTTTTAGCAGGGCCGGGATTGTGGATAATCAGCCAAGCATGATGTGCCAAAAGGCGCTCCAACAGCTAAAACAACACGCCAAGACTCCATCCATTGACATCATAAATAACATCCTAGCGGTGTATGCCAGGGAAGGTCGCATTAATGAAGGAATTGACCTTTTGAAGCACGCGGATCTGAAAATATTTTCCCGGGAAGAGGCCTTGGTTAAAAATAAGGTTATCCGCTTTTATGATCCGGCCCTACTCAGGAATCTGTCACTGTTTTATGAAAAAGCCAGTTTAAATTATCTCAGGAAAGCAGCCTCTGCTGCAGACGACACGTTCAAAGATTTGGCTCGATTCTATCTGAGTGCGGAATACAGTCATTTTGGCAAGGCGGACGAGTCCATGAAGATTATCGATAGCTTTATTGCCAAAGCCCGCTTGCCGGTGCAATATAAGAACAAAACCCGAGTGTTACAGGCTGTCAACAACTACCTGCTCGGCCGCGAGGCAGTTGCCAAAGAACAGTTTGACAAACTTATACAGGCAAATGCAGATCCATATGTGGTTGCGGATATCCTGCTGGCTTGTACCCGTCACCAAATAGAATTTCCCCAGGCGATTATAACTGCAACCGCCATGGCGCAAAAAGGTGAGGACAGACGATTTGCCGGTGTCAATTTTGCTCTGGGCCGCTATTATATGGGCAAGAAAGATTACGCAAGAGCAACCACCTATATGGAAGCCGGACGCGACAAAAGCAATAAAAACAGAATCGAATCCAATGATCCCCTGATGCTGGTAAGTTTGGCAAAAACTTATTATCTGACTAAAAAATTTTCTGAAGCATTGGAAATTTATTTCGAAATGAGTAAGCAGTTTCCGGCAATTCGCCAGATTCAAGTTGCCCTGCAGGGCGTCTATTCAATGGAGCAAAAAAGTGCTGGCGATGTAAAGATATTTTGATATCAGCATAAATTTCATTATGGTGTTGGAAGGTTTAGCACTATTAACCTTGAGGAGGAAATCATGAAAAGGTTAGCGAGTGTTTTATTAATGTGGCTGTTATGTGTTTTTGTGATTCTGCCGCCCGTTGTCGGTGCGGCAACCAAAGAGGACGGCAATCCCGATGGCGGCAGCCTGAATTACGGTGAATACGGCCGTCCGGCAACCCTGGATCCCATAACCAGCAATGATATGATTTCATTGCGAATCACGGAACTCCTGTTCAATGGACTGGTGGGTATCGACGAAAAGCAAGAAATTGTTGCGGAACTTGCTGAACGCTGGGAGATAGCCGAAGAAGGCAAGGTCTACACATTTTATTTGAGACAGGATGTGACCTGGCATGCGAGAGAGGGTGAGGAACCCATGCCGTTCACAGCAGACGATGTTATTTTTACCTATAACATTATGATGCACCCCAGCACCATCACACCACTCAAGGTGCGGTATGAGTTTATCGATGCCGTCGCCAAGATCGATGACCACACCGTACAATTTACGCTTAAACGCCCGATACTCAATGCGCTGGCCAAATTCAGTTTTAAAATCATTCCCAAACACGGCCCTCAGAATCCTGAATTTCTTTCTCGCGAGGACCCCTTTGTACAAAGCCCTATTGGAACGGGTCCCTACATGCTGAAGAATATTACCGCTGATCGCGAAGTTATTCTTGTGGCCAACGAAAATTATTTTAAAGGCCGCCCCCATATCAACAAATTCATTGCGAGGCCCTTTGCAGATCAAAACATTATGGGCCAGGCCCTGATGTTCAATGCCATCGACATGATCGTGTTGGTCAATCACAGAGATATTCCCCAGATTCAGGGCGACAAGCGCTTTGTATTGCAGCCCTATAATGCCCTGTCCTATTCATTTTTCGGCTTCAACCTGAGAAATTCTCTTCTGGCCGATAAACGGGTGCGCCGGGCATTTACATACGCCATCAACAGACAGGAAATGCTTGATTCATTTTTTCATGGACAGGGGACCATAATTTCCGGCCCGTATGCTCCCGGAAGTTGGGCTTACAATTTGGATGTACAGCCGCTGCCCTATGACCCTGAAAAAGCGATTGCACTTTTAAATGAAGCCGGATTCTCCAAGGGTGAAGATGGCATCATGCACAGAGATGGCCAGAAACTCTCATTAACTCTGAAAGTCCCCATTGCCAAGGAAAGCGAGGCCGTTAAAAGGGTTGTGCTGGCATTTAGGAATTATCTCAATAAAATCGGTGTCGATATCGAGGCCGAGTTCAAAGAATGGCTCGCTTGGAAAGAGGACATTTTTTTACACCATGATTTTGATATCATGTTTGCCTCCTGGGTATTCGACGATTCAGCAGATATTTCTTCCCTTTTTCACTCCGCCGAGATCGGCCCATGGAAAAACAACTTCGCTGCTTTTTCCAACCCCGAGGTTGACAGCCTGATTGTCGAAAGCAAGCTGACACTCGATCATGAAAAACGCAGAACGATAAATCGAAAACTGCATGCCATCATTGCAGATGAAAATCCATATACGTTCCTTTGGACACTCACTAATTATGCGGGGTACAATAAGAAATTAAGGAAAGTGGCGATTCATCCGTACAAATTTTTTTCTTTCTCCGATGATTGGTACATTCCGAAATCAGAGCAGCGGTAAAAAATGACCGCCCGACGCAATCTTCAAAGATCTAGATGAATTTTTTCGGACGCAGGGTATCCCTTAAAGATACCCTGCGTCTTTGTGAGACCTCCGCCAAGGTGAGACCCGTTTTATGAAGCTTTCCTCCATAAGGCCCATAGCCCTGTTGTTGGCCAGAGAACTGGCCATTACGGTTTTGCTGATTCTGGGAGTGAGCTTTGTCGTTTTCATTATCATTTATTTTTCTCCGGGTGATCCCTTTGGCACCTTGCTCAGGGGTCAGACGGGATCCCATGGCAGTGCAAACACTCTCGCCGGCGTCTCAGGGGCGCCACCCGCCTGGTATGTTCAGTATCTATCCTGGTTGGTGAATATGTTGCAGGGTGATTTCGGCACCTCCACCCGCACCGGCCTACCCGTATTAAATGAAGTCATCCGGGTGGGGATCAACACACTTTATCTGACCCTGGGCTCAATGATCGTCACGCTCTTAATCGCGGTTCCGATTGCCTTATTTGCGGCCAGACGCGGCCAGGCACCGATCAACTGGCTATTAACAATGCTTGCGTATGTTCTCTCGGCACTGCCGGTATTTTGGCTGGGCTATATCGCAATTTATATTTCCATGCATCGGTTCGGGTTATTCCCACTGGCTTTTGCTTCCAGCGCGCAAAAATGGAATTGGTTTTATTTCATGCTTCCGGTCATGGTACTGGGTCTCAGCAACGGTACGACCAGTGAAGTTGTCCGTTATTTGCGAGAGGAAATGAGTCGGGTTTTTTCGGAAGATTATATTCGTACGGCCCGTGCAAAGGGAGCCTCCATTTGGCGACATTCCTTCAAGGAAGGATTCCTAATTCCGATAACCGAGATCATAGCCTCCAAGATCCCGTTCATTCTGGGCGGAGCCGTTGTGGTCGAGCAGGTCTTTAACTGGCCCGGTATGGGGCGCATGGCCTGGCAGGCGGCCCAGGACCGGGATTTTCCACTGATTATGGGCATCACCCTATTGGCCGCTGTTTTTGTCAGAATGGGCACGATGTTGCAGCGCTTCGTCCATATTCTGGTAAACCCAAGAGCTTCAAAGGAAACATGACAGCCGGGCATTCGGTTCAAGTCATCTTAGGTAGCGGGCTCCTATGAAAAAGTATTCCCAATACACCATTGAGGTCGGTGACCTTTCAGAGGTTTGGTTTTGGAAAAAGGCCGATACGGTAGATCTTTTATATGTCGGCTACGGACTTTTTATTGTTTTGCTCGTTTTGGGTTCCTATATTTTGGGGGCCTTCAATCTTTTGCCTTACAATCCCCAGGAGATAAATCTGGAGTTATTGATGGCCCCTCCGAACACCGGCGGCCATCTGCTCGGTACGGATTTTATGGGCAGAGACATTCTGTCGCGGCTTATTATCGGAATTCAGGCCTATTTTTTGCCGGGACTTTTGGCGATAGCCATTGCCCTCACGGCCGGTACTATTTTTGGCGTATTGGCCGGTTACTGGGGCGGAGGCTTGGACACCAGTACGACGTATATCAGCAATTTGCTGAACTCTTTTCCGCGTCTCGTGCTCATCCTGTTAATGGTGGCAGCCTTTAAGCCGGATATCTATACAATTATGATAGTACTGGGTATTACCAATATCCCGGCCGTTGCTTCGCTTATCAGGAGTAAAATTCTATTTTTGCAGCAAAAAAATTTCATTGAGGCCGCCGTAGCATTAGGTCTCAAAAACCGGAGTATTATCTTCAAGCATATTCTATGGCACAATTGTCGCTCCGTGTTGATCATTCAGGCAACCATCGGCATGGCAGAAGCGATCCTAATGGAAACCAGTCTCAGTTATCTGGGGTTTGGCGTTCAGGAACCGACGCCATCGTGGGGTAACATGGTTCAGGCCGGTGCCAATTATTTTATGCAAGGCAAGTTTTGGCCTTCGACGGCACCCGCGCTGGCAATCCTTTTAACCATTCTCGGGTTTCATCTTTTGGGAGACGGACTGAACAATATGCTGGAAGAAAAGCGGGGACAATGAACAGCAGGCCTATTTTAAAAATCGAAAACCTGCGTACCTATTTTTACTCAAAAAGTAAACAGGCCTTTATTCGCTCGGTTGATGGGGTCAAATTAAAAGTTGACCCCGGCGAAACACTCGGCATCGTCGGTGAGAGCGGCAGCGGTAAAAGTGTCATGGCCCTTTCCGTCATGGGTCTGATCCAGGCCCAACCAGGTGTTATTATCGGAAAGATCGGTTTGAAAACCGAGACCGTCCAGAAAAATCTTCTGCAAGATCTCCGCGATTATGTCAAGATCAACATGAGCACCGGTCGGATAATGGAGGTCTACAAGGATAACATCGGTTGGCAAAAGTATGTTGATCGTAACATGCGCGGTATCCGCGGTAAAGAAATTGCCATGATCTTTCAGAATCCCAAGGTTGCGCTGAACCCTTTCATTCCGATCGGCAAGCAGATAACGGAATCCATTCTAATTAATACATCTTTGGAATCACGCAGCCAGGCCAAGGAGAAAGCAATATATTGGCTCGAGCAAGTCAAGATGGATTCCCCCCGACTTCGCTATCAGAACAATCCTTATGGCCTATCAGGGGGTATGTGCCAGCGGGCCATGATCGCGATGGCCCTTTCCTCGGAACCATCATTGCTCATCGCGGATGAGCCGACAACCGGTCTTGATGCTACAATTCAGTCAAAAATCGTAAATCTGCTGGCTGAATTAAAATCCTCGGTCGGTGTCACCACATTGCTAATCAGTCATGACATCAGTGTTATCAAAGCCCTATCCGATAACGTCGCCGTGATGTATGGCGGGACGTTGCTTGAACACGGCCCCGTCAGCCTCATTCTGTCACCGGCGTATCAATCTAAACATCCGTATACGGCGGCATTGCTGGAATCCATTCCACAGGAGAAACACATCCGGGAAAAGGGGTATCTGCAGGCCATTGAGGGTGATGTGCTGGACACCATTAACATACCGTTCGGTTGCAGATTTTACTCTCGTTGCAATCGGGTTACCAAAGAAATTCAAGACAAATGTGCGTCCCGTGAACCCGATCTCAGGGAAATTTCTTCAGGACATAGTCTGCGGTGCTGGTTGTATTTCAATTGATGTCTGCGGAATCATCCGAATGCCGTCATCAATTGTGATGCTCTGCTGATCATTGCGCCCGACCGGCTATTTTTGAGACAGCTGTCAGTATAATTATTTGGGATTTAAGGTTATGGTCGCTTCAATATTGGAAGTCGAAAATCTAAAAAAATATTATGTGCAGCCCAGGGGGCTTTTTTCAACCTTCAAGGCGGAGAATCGGATAATACCTGCGGTTGATGATGTGAGTTTTTATATCAAAGAACATGAGACCATGGGCCTGGTCGGCGAAACCGGCTGCGGCAAAACGACCATCGGCAGATCCATTCTTAAACTTACCCCCTTGACCTCTGGCAGGATTTTTTTCAACGGTACGGATATTACCCATTTTACACCGCCTGAATTTCGCCCGTTCAGAAGACAGATGCAAATGATATTTCAAGATCTCGATGCGGCGCTTAATCCCAAAATGCGGATAATGTCGATTCTCAAGGAGGCGCTTACCGTTCACCATCGACTCAGTGATGCCGAAATCAACCACAGGATCAGTGAGCTTCTAGAAAAAGTGAATCTGAAAAAAAGTAAACTAACCAGTTTTCCGGGAGAGCTATCCGGCGGGGAAAAACGCAGGGTCGGCATAGCCCGTTCGTTGGCGGTGGGTGCACGGTTTATTGTGGCCGATGAACCGACGAGCGCTTTGGATGTGTCCATCCAAGCTCAAGTGGTAAACCTCTTGAAGAATCTGCAGCAACACCTCGGGCTCTCATATCTCTTTATTTCGCATGATCTTAGAATTGTAGAATTACTGAGCCACAAGGTAGCCGTGATGTATTTGGGGCAAATCGTCGAGATGGGTCTGGCCGGTCGTATCGCCAACGCACCGCATCATCCTTATACACGAATACTATGGTCCTCCCTGCTCAAGAAACAAAGCCATGAGGCCAAGCAGATTTCAACCGACAGACGAAACGGGCGCTGGGGAGTTTTTGATTTCGAGCGGCCTTACACCGGTTGTCGATTCGCGCCCCGCTGTCCGGTGTATGAAGCCAGAGGCAATCCTTCCATCTGCAGCGATCCTTCCACCGAACCGAAACTTCGCGACATCGGCGAGGGCCATAAGGTTTCCTGCCATTTTCCGCTGGAATGACCGTTACTTTACAAAGGGCGGCCGAGTTGGATGAGAAAAATCGGCCCTTCTTCATCCAAAACATCCGGCTGCCGTATCGGCCAGGCAATCCCCATACGAAATGCCGAAAGGTTTCCCCAGGCGATTTCCATGGAGGTAACCAACTCCAAGCCGGCTCCGATCAAGGTATCATCCCAGGTTAGCGGATCGCTGGCTGCGCCTGCATCGATAAAAGTACCCAACCGTAAGCGATGCAAAAACAAGGGAAAGGTCTTATAGCCTTTTTGCAAGTTAACCAGGGGCCAGAAAACTTCGATGCCGGATGTTACGGCCTGACCGGCCTCCAAAACACTTGTGTCAAAGCCCCGCAGCGGGAAAAGACGGGTGGGTCGCCGGGTGAAATACCCTTCAACGGTATTGCCACCGATGCGGAAAGTCGTATGGCCGGGAATAAGCTCCCCCCAGGTCTTACCGGCCTGTAAATGAAGCGAGGCGTAGATTCGTTCGCCAAATAAAAACTGAAAGCCGCCAAATACCGATTGACGATCTTCCGCGAAAACTTCCAGATTTCCCCATCCTCGGATACCGCCGAAAGTTTCTTCGATATGAAATGCTCCCCAGGATTCTTGGTCCTTTGGCTCCCCATTTTGAAGGGGCTCAAAGGTACGATAATTGATGGAAAGCTCAAGAGGTTGTCGGCCGAACGGAATCCAGAAAGCCTTGAATTCGTTTCTGGATTCTTCCACGACATCATCCAGCGCGGTCCTATAGTCTAAAGGGTACCTGGTGAAGCGCAGGCCGAAATCCTTGGCTGTGCCGCCCAAGCGCAAGGAGAGGTATTCAGAGCCGAAGGAATAACGCAAGCCGCCGTCTGTCGTGTAATTGCCGGAGACATCCCGGCTCTTGGTTGCGATGCCGAGTTGGAAGTCATCGCTTCCGGCAAAAATATCCGGCACCAGATAATTGGGCCAAATACTCTTCAACGGGCTATAGGGTTCGGGTTCGAGGGTAACTTGCGGGCCCAGAATATCTGGGGTGATTATTGCGGGGCAGGCGCGGGATTTTTGGTGAGTGCGTTCAAGCGCATATCCCAAAACCTGCCAGCCATCCCCAGCAAGACACAAATATTTGCTCTTCCTTGGCAATACAGCCCCATTTTTACAATTTGTAAGCGGTTTCATTTCCGCATCGTGTATTTGAAATACGC
>JASFTQ010000112.1:0-12908 GCA_050053515.1 Desulfobacterales bacterium
CAGGGAACGGGGCATTTTTTGCGCGACAAGCTGATCGCCCTGGTGTGTTTAACTGGCAAAGGGCTATTCCCCCCAAACTTCCTTTAGGACCCGCACCCAGTTGGTTCCCATGATTTTGCGGATTTTGGCCTCAGACCATCCTGTTTTTTCCATGGCCGATGTCAGGTTCGGAAATTCGGCGATCGTTCGAATTCCTTTGGGGTTTTGCACGGGCCCAAAGTCGATCAGCTTCCGGGCGTTTCCCTTGTCGTGGGTGATCCAATCGAAGAAATCCTGTCCATAGCCCTGGGTGAAGTCGGTGCCGATGCCGACGCAGTCCTCGCCGACAATGTTGATGACATAGTCAATGGCGGCCACATAATCGTCGACGCTGGCGTCGGGGCCCTTCTCGAGGAATGGCGAGAACATCGTGACGCCGATAAAACCGCCGTGATCGGCAATAAATTTGAGCTGGTCGTCGGATTTGTTGCGGGGATGCTCTTTGAGTCCGGCCGGCAGGCAATGGGAATAGCAGACGGGCTTTTTTGAATACTTAATGACATCTTCCGAGGTTCGGGGTCCGACATGCGACAGATCACACATGATACCCACCCGGTTCATTTCAGCAACAACTTCGAGACCAAAATCTGTGAGACCGCCGTCTTGTGACTCGTAGCAACCGGCTCCAACTAAGTTATAGGTATTGTATGCCATTTGGGCAATGCCGACCCCTAATTCCTTAAACAGCGTGATGTAACCCAGCCTGTCCTCAAAGGCTGAGACATTCTGAAATCCCAGAATAATTCCGGTCTTTTGCTTCTCTTTAGCCCGTTGGATGTCGACGGTGGTTTTCACCTGCAAAATGAGGTCCTCGTTTTCCCGCAACATTTGCTTCCAACGGGCCAGGTTGTCCATGGTCGCCTGGAAGTTCTCCCAAACGCAACAGGTGCAGTTGGCCGCAGTTACGCCGCCTGTGTGCATGTCCTCAAAAACCTGGCGGCTCCACATGGAGACATTGAGGCCGTCGACTACGATGAGGTCCGGGTGTAAGGTCGATGTTGTCATTTCATCTCCTATCCGATCCGAGAAAGACGCCCGGGTAAGGATCAATATGGTTTCACGATACGATTGTTATCGTCCAAGCCTTAGCTAGATTATCCGTTCAACGCTGTAAAACTTTTTTGGGATTATGGCATACCATCTGCCGGATATCTTTTTCGCTGAAGCCGAGTTGCAGCATTTGCTCCAGATGACGTAAAAATCCCATCACCGGATTACCGTTTTGCTTCTGTCCAAAATCTGATGACAGAATGATATGCTCTGTCCCCACAGCCTTTATCATCACTCCCATACTGTCCATTGAGATTTTCCCGGGACAAGAAGGCGTAACAGCGAAAAAGCAGTGCTCCAACAGCGCTCCCAATTTTGCGGCCGCTTGCTGTTGTGCCATGGTAAATGCCGTTACCGGCGCGGAGGCATGGGTGACGATCATTCGCTCAACACCCCGTTTTTTGGCCTGCTTCAAGAGGATCAGGGATTCTTCCGGAGAAATATGGCCGGTAGCCAGAACCCCATTAAACTCCGCGATCAAAGACAATATGTCCAGAACCTCGGGTTTCAGTGCAGTTTTCTCATTGAGGATTGAAATGCCTTCAAATCCATCATCCGGCAGCGGAAATGCCGTCGGCGGTTTTCCGGCCCCCCAAATTTTAATGTGGTGCGCCGCCCCATAAGTGGGAAAATAGATAACGTCCGTACCGGCCTTTAGGGCCGCTTCGACAGCCGTTGGATTCAGCGAACCCGCCGGCGGATTTAAAGCAAGCGCACTAAAAAATTTACACCTACCGAAGTTCATGCGGTTGAGCAATGAAACCCGGCCAACGGTTGAAGTGCAGTGGTCTTTGATCAACATGCCGGCCAAGCCCATCGTCTCGGTCTCCAAGCTGATCTGTTTGAGGTCCATAGCCCGGGGTATGACATCCGGAGAAGCATGCACATGAATATCATATGCGCCCTCCAGCAATCCATTTGTTTTCAAGTCGCCTGCTCCCGTATTGGCCCGTCTAAGGCATTAAAAGTAAAATTTTTGAGAAAAATATCGACAAGCTGGCTGTGGTATTCAGCATAACATCAATAGCATCATTTCATCAGCATCAATATGCCGATGTCAACCGTAAAGTAGGCCCGATCGTTTCGAATATCACCTCAGCGCTGTATGCGGGATTTTGAGGCCTTCTCAGCATAACTAGCTTGATTTTTTTTTAAAACAGTATATCATTAAAATTAATCATTATAGGCCCGTTTGTTTACGGTCCGGTTTCGCTCGAGGGAAAAGTCTGTTTGCCATAGTTGTAGCCCTGAGTTTGGAACCATGAGAATTTTTTATGAGAGGAGGGGTGGCACGATGGCAGATGGAATCGTAAAATGGTTCAGCGAGCGAAAAGGCTACGGCTTCATTGAGCAGGAAGATGGCCCGGATGTATTCGTTCATCATTCAGGAATCAACGCTTCCGGTTTCCGGTCCCTTAACGAAGGCGATCGAGTGACATTTGATATCGAGCAGGGCCAAAAAGGTCCCAGTGCTGTAAATGTTACGGTAGTTTAGCTTAATTCGGATAATAAACCAGAAAAGGGCATTCTTCAACATAAGAAGGACTGCCCTTATTTTTATTTATCAAAGGGCATTCTCTATGTTTTATGAAGCAATATTTAAGCCCTCGGCAGAGATGAATTACAATTCCGAGGCCAAAAAACTTGCCGGCAAGAAAATTGTCGTCCAGCAGGGCTGGATCGTCGAAGATGGACCCTTTAAAGGACAGGAGTGCTTCTATATCTCCAAATCTACCGTGGGCTGGATTCCAAAATGCGATCTCAAAGAATTAAAACCCATATCATTTACACGGTGGAAAGAAATTCATAAAACGCTGAATTTACAGTGACCCGCCCGTTTAATTTTCAGCGTGTGGAGCTTGCCCCTGGTAATGCCCCGGGTCGTTGTGCCGATTATCTGCCACACCAGCCGGTGTCATGCCCTTAACAGTTTAAAAGCAACGGGGGCGATCATCTGGTCGTGCACTAAATGCCCCCGACTCTGGATTTATCTGAATTAGGCAGGCCCCTTCCCCGCAGGCCCCGCCCTTTATAGCGGGGAACCTCACTCCCATTATTTGACGTCAAAGTGGATGGCTCCCGGAGATCCGGGTGTTGCCTGACGGCCGAGACTGATAATTCCGCTCCCCGACAACAGCGTCTCATCTCTTTTAATAAAAATGCTATCTTGATTTTCCAGGAGCACGTAAGTGCCGTTGGCACTATTGTCGCTAAGCACGAATTTTCCGCGGCGGTACTCGATGCTGGCATGGAACCTGGAGATACGCTGATAATCGAGTACCAGGTCGTTTTTGGGTTGACGCCCCAGAGTAATTCGGGGCTTGAGCGGGTTCACCGTAACAGTCTTATCACCGCATTTTAACCGCAGACAGGATTGCAGCGCCGGTTGGGCTGAGGAACGTTCCAGCATGACGGTGATATCACCCGGTTCCCATACGAATTCGTATATATCGAGTTCGCCGGTTTTGCCCTTTACGGTGTCTTTGTCAAGGTATCTCACCGCTGCCTGGTATGCCGGTGTCAGTGATTTGAAGGTCTGCTCGGTGATCAAAATTTGCCGCGGTTTTGCCAGTGACACCACGCGGGCGGCAAGATTGACTGCATCTCCGAAGATATCATGGTCTTCTCTGATAACAGGTCCGACATGTATTCCGATATAAATGTCCGGGTAGCCTTGTTCGCCGTTAACATCGCCAGGGACCGTTATGAGGGCCTGTTGCATGTCTTTGGCTGCTTGTACCGCGTTATCGGCATCTGAAAAGGTGCACATCACTGCGTCACCAATTGTTTTGACAACCGATCCCTGGTGTCGGCAGGCTACATCTGATAGCCGAGAGAGACAGCCGGTGATAAGCTTTTGAGCCGTATCATCCCCCAGATTTTCGTAAAACTGGGAACTCCTGGCAACATCGGCAAACAGAATGGCAAGGGAAAGGCTTTCCCGCGACATAGATACCTCTTAAATTATAAAATCAACGGGCTGTTGCCCATACCTCTGTGAGCGGTCGTTAAAAAATTATAAAAAAAGGCGGCACTTAAGTCAAACGATACAACCTTTCCTGAAAACAGATCCAAATATTTCTGTGCGAAAGCCTCTAGTTTATCCGGCAAGGCGGTGTCTTTTTTCTTTGATCATCAGTGTGCTCAGAATGGCAAAAATGGCCAAAATGGCTGAAATCATAAAGACCGGGCGATAGCTGCCGGTTCGGTCAAATATTTCGCCACTGATATACGTCCACAACCCGCCTCCCATATGATGGATGGTGGTGATGAGCCCCGATATCAGACCGACATGGGAAAATCCATATAGTTTTCCAACCAGAATGGCATTGAGCGGTGCCGTGACCAGCAGGGTGAAACCGAATGCACAGGCAAAAACATAGAAAACAGCTGTATTCTGATAATTCAAAATCAATACAAACAGCAGGAATCGCATTAAAAATGTAAGGGCAATGGGGGTTTTGGTGCCGATTTTGTCAGAAAGCGGTCCAGCTACAAGAATACCCGCCAGACTCATTAAACCCAACCAGGCTAACATATTGCCGGCTGTGGTGGGTGAAATATTGTAGTCGGTGACCAAGGGGATTAGGTGGGTGGTGATCAGAAAATCGCCACTTCCGCAGATAAACATAACTGTAACAAAAAACCAGAAGGAATAGGTCTTGACGGCGTCCGGTAAGCCCAAATCCGCGGATTTGTAGCGACCGGGTTTTGGTTCATCCCGCCCCCCCGGTTTATACCCAAACGGCTGTAAATTCAGATCATGCGGATCCCCCTTGATTATAGACAATGCCAGCACAGAAATAACCACCAGCATCACCAGTCCGACCCAGAAATACGAAATTCTCCAACCAAATTGTAAGACAAACCTTGTAAAGACCGGCACCAGAACAAATTGGCCGACGGAACTGCCGGCAAGCCCAAGGCTTACGGCAAATCCCCGTTTTTTCTCGAACCATTTACTCAAAAGGGCAGCATACAAAGGAACGGTGGTTCCGCCCATTCCGATTGCTGCAATGATTCCGTAAAATAAAAAAAATTGCCGGAAGGTATCAATAAAGGCCAGGCTCGCAAAACCGGCCGATATGAAAAGATTGGAGACGAGTATCACCCATTTGGGTCCATAGCGGTCATAACACTTGCCTGCATAGATGAGTGAAAAAGCGTAAACTGTCATATTGATGAGAAATGCAAGCGAGATGAGGCCGCGGTCCCAGCCGAATTCCCACATCAGTGGCTTAAAAACGACACCGATCGAAAATCTCGCCCCCGAGGTGAAAAAAAGGATGACAAATGACGCTGCCAGGACATACCAGCCGTAGAAGATATTTGATTTTAAAGGTGACTTTTTTGAGGGCATTTTGGGCTCCCCATGAATGAGACACCGGGCAACCGGTCAGATATATTGGTTCTTAAAAATTGTTTTTGTGCTTTCTGCAGTGAAAAAGATCAGCATGAGATGCAGACAGCCTGCGGGAAACATAATATCCGGATATAGAATATCCAAACCCGAAACTTGTGTGGCTGCGGCATACTCAGGTTACGTTGATAAAAGAAACGAAGTCAAGCCTTCTGTCTGTTAAAGCCAAAAACAGGTAGACAGTTCAAAAATCTTATATTAGGTTAACAGGCCAATAAGAAACGGACCAGGGAAACTGGAGGCCCGTAAGCGGTAGAATATTTTTAATTATAAAAGAAATTGAAAAGACATGGCGCACCCGGAAAAACAAAAAAAGGTGGTCACCACAACCTGTTCCTATGACTGCGGGGCGCGGTGCCTATTGAAAGTGCATGTCTCCAATGGGAAAATAACCCGTATCGGCACCGACGATCAAAAAGCACCCGGTTTGAAGGCCTGTGTGAGGGGGCTTTCCCAAAAAGCGGTCGTGTATTCTACTGAACGCCTTTCCAGGCCACTTAAACGCATTGGAAAGCGCGGCAGTGGACAATTCGAGCCTATTTCTTGGGATGAAGCCCTGAGTACCGTCTGCTTTGAATTAAAAAGGGTCAAGGCAAACTACGGCCCGCATGCTATCTTTCTCATGGATTATTTCGGCGCCGAGGGGGCGCTGCATGGATCCAGAAAGTCGGCAGCCAGACGTTTCTTTAATCTTTTGGGGGGCTGCACCACCAACCAGGGCAATACGTCCGCAGAAGCAGCAATTTTTGCGTCGCAAACAACCTTTGGTACAACGAATACCGGCAACAGCAGCGACAACCTGCTGTATTCCGATCTGGTCATACTATGGGGCTGGAATCCGTTGATTTCCAGATTCGGACCGGACACGACCGCCTATCTGGCTTTGGCCAAAAAACGAGGCACCAAGATCGTCTGCATTGATCCCCGACGAAGCCCCTCAGCCGTCTCCCTGGCAGAAAAGTGGATAGCTATAAGACCGGGCACTGATACAGCGCTGCTTATCGCCATGGCCTATGTCATGATCACGGAGGATCTTTACGATCATGACTATCTAAAAACTTACACCGTCGGTTTTGAAGAATTCAAAGCCTATGTAACCGGCGAGGAGGACGGCGTGCCCAAAACACCGGATTGGGCTGCGCAAATAACCGGCGTGTCTGTCGGTGACATCAAAGAAATTGCCCGGGATTATGCCGGCCGCAAACCGGCCGCCCTTTATACGGGTTGGGCACCCGGCCGGACTGCCTTTGGAGAACAGTTTCACCGGGCTGCCTGTGTGCTGGCCGCCATGACCGGCAGCATCGGTATCACCGGCGGCCATGTGTCTGGCGGTACCGGTCGCATGGAGATCGGATATCTGGCCAAGACCTTTCCGGTGCCGCCAATCAAAAATCCGGTCGTGCACGTGACTGAAGTTTATGATGCCATATTGAAGGGAAAATCCGGCGGATTTCCCAGCGATTTGAAGCTGCTCTATATCCTCGGTTGTAATCTCTTGAACCAGTTTCTGAATGTTAACAAGGGCATAAAAGCACTGAAGGCACTTGAATTTATTGTTGTCCACGAGCTGTTTTTGACGCCCACGGCCAGGTTCGCCGATATTGTTTTGCCGATCAGCCATTATCTGGAAAAAGAGGATATCGGACAACCCTGGGGCGGTGGTCCCTACTATATCTATATGGGACAGGCTATTGCGCCTTTTGCGGATACGCGATCGGATTTGGCCATTTTCTCAGAACTGGCATACCGCATGGGTCTGAATAATTTTAATCCAAAATCGGATCGGGAATGGCTGAAAGAATTTGTGGATGCCACGCCGGAGCTCGAGGGATACGAAAGTTTCAGAAACAAAGGCATTTATCGAATGGCGCTCACAGAACCCTTGGTGGCATACCGTAAACAGATCGAAAATCCGCAAACCCACAAATTTGCTACACCTTCCGGGAAGATTGAAATATACAGCCAGCAGATCGCCGAAATGAAGGACCCTTTGATTCCCCCCATTCCAAAGTATATCGAACCGTGGGAAGGTCCAAATGACGATCGCACCGCAAAATATCCCATCCAACTTGTCAGTCCCCATTCCAAGGCCAGAGTCAACTCACAATTTGATAACATTCCCAAATTGAAAAGAAAGGCCGACGATAAGTTATGGATCAATCCGGCAGATGCTCGCATGCGAAAAATTGCAAACGGTGATACGGTAATCGTTTTCAATGACCGAGGTTTCCTGCGTTCGACGGCCAAGGTAACCGATCGCATCATGCCGGGGGTTGTCAGCCTGGAAGCGGGCGCCTGGTACAAACCGGACAGCAAAGGGGTCGATAACGGCGGTTGCGTTAATGTTCTGACCCGGGATAAGATGTCTCCTGCCGGCGCATTTGCCTGCAACAGCTGCCTGGTCCAAATTAAACGCGACCTAGATTGAATATTACACCTTTTGTGTGGTATGATTTTTTTTGTGGCACGGTTTAAGCGATCCCGATTATGAAGAACCATGGGTATCCTGCCATGTCTTCTTGGTTCAACTGCATTCGGAGAGAACAGCCATGGAACAAGAAAATGAGGCTTTAAAGATTCTCGTCGTCGATGACAACGAAATCGACCTTGAATTGCTGGAAGCAATCCTGGTAAAGCTCGGATTTCAGAGCATCATAAAATCCAGCAGCGGCCAAGAGGCGATCACCTTGGCAGCAGAGCATCAACCGGATTTATTCTTCATCGACATTAACATGCCGAAAATGACCGGCGGAGAATTTCGAAGGCTGTTAAAAGAAAATCCATTAACCAGAGATATTCCTGTGATCTTTATTTCCGGTATGATCTCCAAGGAAGAAGAGAAAGAACTCGGCGGGCGGTTTGCCAGCGGGGATTACATCATTGCCAAGCCATATTCAAAAGAAAGAATTGCTCAAGTAATGGAGGTGGCCCTCAAAAAGGTTACCGACAGTCAGGAAAAATAGGCAGCAACGCCGGCGGAAGTTGGATACATTCTTGATAGTGTTTTTATGCTAACCTTCAAAGTCTGATCGTCTGGGCCAGGGATATCGATATTCCAACTTCGAATTTACGGAAGTCTCAGTATATTATCCCTTCCAGGATAATTTCTAAGCCTGTCGCCGGGTCCGGATTCTTTACTTATCATATATTTTCCTGAGACTTTTTTTATCGAGTTTCCCCACACTTGTCTTGGGGATTGCATCGACCAGTTCATAACGATCCGGGACCGCATATTTCGGTAATTTACCCTCCCGCGCACATTTTTGCATATATTGCTTGAAATCTTCTTGACCCACTTTGCCCTGGAATTCAGGTCTGAGGGTTACAATAACCAGCGGACGCTCTCCCCACTTATCATCCGGAATGCCGATAGCAGCCGATTCCAGAACTGCCTCGTGCTGACTCATTAAATTCTCCAGATCCAGTGAAGAAATCCACTCGCCGCCGCTTTTGATCACATCTTTTATTCTGTCGGTAATCTGCAAGTAACCGTATTTGTCGATGTGCCCCACATCGCCGCTGTGCAGCCACCCACTGCGCCACAGTTCCCGTGTCTTATCCGCTGCTTTGAAGTAGCTTTGCGTCAACCAGGGCGATCGCATCACCACCTCGCCGGTGGAAACGCCGTCATGGGGCAACGGTTTATCATCGGCATCCACGACTTCAACTTCAGCCAAGGGAATCGGCTTGCCGGTTTTGATGATGACATCCAGGTACTTGTCTCCTTGCCAATCCAGCATGTGTTCTCCCGGGGTGGCGGCAGTCATAACGGGGCAGGTTTCAGACATTCCATAGCCGGCATGAATTTCTATTCCGAGATCCATAGCGGCTTGCGCCAGCCCCCTTGGCAACTGGGCGCCACCGATGATCACTTTCCAGCGGGATAAGTCGGCCTGTTTCATTGCCGGCGAGTTTATGAGCATTTGCAGAATCGTCGGTACGCAGTGGGAAAAGGTCACCTTTTCATCGGTGATCAGTTTCAGAAGCTTTTGCGGTTCATACTGCCCGGGATACACCTGTTTGACACCCAACAGGGTAGCAACATAGGGAAAACCCCAGGCATGGACATGAAACATGGGGGTCAGTGGCATGTAAACATGATTGGATCGGAAGCGCCCGATGGTATGATAGGATCCGCTGACGACCGCCACCGAGAGGGTGTGCAGCACCAGTTGCCGGTGGGTGAAATACACCCCTTTGGGATTACCGGTGGTACCGGTTGTATAGAAGGTGGTGGCTTTTGTATTTTCGTCCAGATCAGCGAAATCATATTCAGAGGGTGCTGCTTGGAGCAATCCTTCGTATTCGGCATCGACGGTTATCCGGGTATTCGGTCGGTTGCCATCCTCGGTGATCAGCACAACCGCTTTGACCGTTTTGAGTTCGTCCCGAATGTCTTCCAGGATGGAAAGAAAATCTGAATGGATGATGATGAATTTGGCTCCGGCATGCTGCAGGGTGTATAAGATCTGATCAGCGGACAACCGCCAGTTGACCGTTTGCATTACCGCGCCCATCATGGGGATTGCAAAAAAGCTTTCGAGGTAACGATGACTGTCATAATCGAATATCGCCACTGTCTCGCCCGCTATCACACCAAGGGTTTCAAGTCCGCCGGCCAGGCGGTGGATGCGTTCATTCAGGGTGCGATAGGTGTACCGCAATCGGTCACTGTAGACGATTTCACGATCCGGGGAATAGATAAGCGGTGTTTTGAGAAGTTTTTTAAGCACCAGAGGATACTGATAGCTTTCACCCGGTTGGTATATTTTTTCCGGCACGGGCGGGGCTCCTTTCGGATATTCCCTAATTATGCGAAGGGCCGGTGCATCTGTCCGCTCAACCTCTGCTTTATAAAATTTCAGGGACGGGCTTTTTGGATGTATCCGCCCCTAATCTTCCAAAAAACAAGCCGCTCCTGGGTTGAATACAATACGCCATTGCGCCGGCACTAAAGATCGATTGGTTACATGCCCCAAATTTTTCTTGACGGCAAAATGTCGACAACCTACAAAGGATCAATTTCACTGTCAAGTTCTATCCATTAATTCTTGATATGAATAAAAAGGCAGCCGGTATTCATCTCTTGTTGCAGCCGATTAAAAATTGAGTTAGTCTAGGATCATCTTTTTCACCGGCTCCTTTTACGGCTTTTGTGAACCGCTGAACAGGTGGTTTTGTATTTGGCTAATTCTTGGTACCAAGACCTTAAAATTGGCAAGGTAAGGATGTCGCAATGAGAAGATTTTCCAGAAGCGGTATCGGCACGACGGCCGGTTTTGGATTGGCCGCGTTCTCCAGGGATGAAATTGATTCAATTCACTATTCCACTTTGCAGATCCTGCAGGATACCGGTATCAAGGTAATGAATGAAGAGGCCCTGGAGATATTCCACGGGGGCGGGGCATCTATTGAGAGATTTGAAAATTACGGTATTGTAAAAATTCCATCATACGTTGTTGAGCAATGTGCTTTTTGGGCTCCCCGCACCATTGTATATGATGCGCGCAATCCGAATGATGATTTTGTGGCCGAACCCAATCGCGTGGGTTTTACTACTTTCAGCGGTTGCATTAATCTCATTGACCCGGTTACGCGACAACTGCGAAGGGCCACCAAGAAAGACTGCGGCGATTTGGCGCGGGTCTGTGATTATCTGGATGAAATATCCGTTGTCGAAAGAATTGTCACCTCAACGGATGTTCCGCAAGATATCCAATCCGTTCATAACCTGGAGGCCCTGTTAAACAACACCGGCAAGCATATTTTTCTCGGTGCTGATTCACCTCGAGCGCTAAATGTAATGGTCGACCTGGCGGCAATCTGTGTCGGCGGCAGGGAGAATTTTAATAAACGGCCGATATTCTCAATCTTTGTCTGTCCCACCAGCCCCCTTTGCCTGCAGGACAATACCTGCGCGGTAATCATAGAATCTGCAAAATTGGGTCTGGGAATAACCGTTCTTCCGATGTCGCTTTCCGGCGGGACGTCATCTGCAACGTTGGCCGGCACTCTGGTGACCCATAACGCTGAAGTGATGAGCGGGATCATTTTAGCCCAGCTCGTCAGAAAGGGATTGCCGTGCACCTATGGCAGCACGAGCACCATTCTGGATCTAAGGTTCGGGACGTCAGCCATTGGTTCCCCTGAATTTGGCATGATCAACGCCTCTATTGCCAAATTGGCTCAATACTATCGGTTGCCCTGCTGGGTGGGCGGCGGAGCTTCCGACAGTAAAATACCCGATATCCAATCCGGTTATGAATTCACCCTGAGCGCCACGCTTAGTGCCCTGGCAGGCGGAAATATCCTGTTCGGTTCCGGAGTGCTGGAACAAGGCCTGACCATTGACTATGCCAAGCTAATAATGGACGCGGAAATGATTCGAATGATCCAGATTGCCATTAGAGGGATAACAATTACGGATGAAACCTTATCCATGGATGTCATTCACGAGGTCGGCCCCGGGGGGGCTTATGTCACCCACGATCATAGCCTGAAGTCCATGAGGAGTCAGTCACAATCAAAAATGTTCGACCGCAGGTCCCGGGCCGACTGGATGGATTTGACCCAAGGCGAATCCATGCGGGAAAGGGCCTATGCGGCTGCTATTGAAATCCTTGAAAAGCATGCGCCTCAACCTTTGCCTGACGGCGCTGCCAAGTCCATGGGGGAAATCGTAAAAGAATTCGAAAAAGAGGTGGGTGCGGACAAAAGGTCCTAGACAATTGACGGCACCACATCGACACCTTATTGTCGACGTTTGTGACTTACAGTTCTTGACATAATCTGCCGATGCTCGATGCTTGATTCTGGATACTCGATGGTGCGGGATGAACACTCTACCGTTAAGTTATTTAGGATCGAGTATCGGGCATCCCCGCCCGCCTCGCCCGTCCGGCATTGGCTTCGTCCCAGGCGATCGCCGGACGGGCCTGAAGACGGAGCCGATGGCGAGGGGTACAGTGTCTGGTCACGTTTAAGGTTGAGAAATTTGCTTGTTTTCGAGGCCACTTTTCCCAAGCGGAGCCTGGGAAAAAGTCTGGGTACTTATCATCCTTCGATCCATATCAGCGCAGGCACTGAGGGATCGGGGTGTGGCATAAAAAAAGAATCAAGGGGAGGATGTGACATGTCAGAATTATTCGGAAAAATTTCAGAGGCGGTCATTGCGGCCAACGCAGAGACGGTTAATAAATTGGTTGAGGCAGCCCTGGGAGAAGGCAATGGGGCCAAAAAGATCCTGGACAGCGGCCTTATTCCAGGGATGGATATCGTGGGGCAACGGATGAAAACCGGGGAAATGTTTATTCCCGAAGTTTTGCGCTCGGCAAAGGTCATGCAGGCAGCCATGAACTTGCTGCGACCGCATTTATCCGAAAAAGAGAGCATGGGCCTG
>JASFTQ010000113.1:0-12863 GCA_050053515.1 Desulfobacterales bacterium
GTCATGATTACACACCGCAAGGGATGCTGATCTGTTACGTTCAATTCATAAAATTGTCGGAGGCTTCAAAATTCTTCCTCAGAGTGACTGTTTTTGAGTGAAACATGGAGCTTGTAGACCCTCCGGTGAAACTCAGGGTCGTTCAGCGCCATCGTTATGGGATAGGAATTAGTCGCAAGGAAAATATGATGTTCAAATATCGACCCGCTAAAAAGCAAGACAGTGCAAAATTGGCAGCGTTAATAGATATCGCATCCGACGGTGTTGTAAAATATCTATTTCACGATTTGGTCCCAGGAATGACGCCTGTGCAAATTATTGCTCACAATCTTGAAAACGACAATTACCCTCACTCCTATAGAAGCGCAACTGTGGCAGTAGAAGAAACTGAGGTAATCGGAATGGCCCTCTCCTATCCGTCCTCTTATCACACGATCACGGATGAAATGAGAAGCTTTTTACCTGCTGACAGATTAGCGCATCTAAGCCACTTTTATTCAGCGCGTATCGAAAACAGTTGGTATCTTGATGCATTGTGCGTTGTTGAAAGTCATCGGCGGAAAGGCATTGGTGAAAGACTGATTTCACTCACCAAAGAAAAGGCTATTGAAAACGGCTACCATGCCTTGAGTCTGATAGTCTTCGCTGATAACCGACTGACAATCCCGGCTTATGAACGCAATGGATTCGAGGTCATGCAGAAAGTTGAACTGCGAGGGAATGAATATATTAAACACGAGGGCGGTTGTTTGTTGATGAAATGTGAAGTCAACGACCACCCGTAGACAGGCTGTGGCGTGAATTTTCGGCCATAGGCCGAAAAGGCAAAAGCACTTACTAATGAGTTCATAAAGTAACCGACATCAGATGGATTCGTTTCAATCGCGGCTGGAAGCCGCTCCCACATATTCATCATCGATCTGTGGGAGCGGCTTCCAGCCGCGAGAAATCCATCATGTCGAGTTGTTTTTGTTCTTCTTAGTAAGTGCTTTCAACGGTGCACTTGCAATCCAGCCTCGGCGGGATTTGCATGGCAAGCACCCCATAACCATGCACCTTCAGGCCCAAGGGTCGGACCTTGCGGTTTCTCTAAAACAGAAGCATTGTGCACTTGAGGTTTTATCCTTAACCGACCGTAGTTTTCGCCGCCGACTGGCAAAACGCGCCATTTGCGTGAGAACATGAAGATCGAATTCGTACCCATCGGGATTATCCACTCCCCATTTACTGAGCTGGCAGACATGCCCATCCAGCCGGCAGGCGCCGCCGGTGTAAAGGGCACTGTTGAGGTGGTCGAGGATTTTCACCCTGGGTTAAAGGATCTCGAGGGCTTCTCACACATCATCCTGCTGTACCATTTCCACCGCAGCCATTCATTCAACCTCCAGATTGTGCCTTTCATGGATTCGGCACCCCGGGGACTCTTTGCCACCCGGGCGCCCAAGCGCCCGAACCCGATCGGGCTTTCCATTGTTCAACTGGACAAGATCGAAAACGGTGTGCTGCATATCCGGAACGTGGACATTCTTGAGGGCACCCCGCTTCTGGACATCAAGCCTTATGTGCCAGAATTCGATGCTCAAGTGGAGGTTCGAACCGGCTGGCTTGAGAAAGTCAGAAAAACCGTCGCAGACCGAAAATCGGATGCTCGATTCAAATAAAGCTGCCGGCTGACTCTTGCAGGCCGAGCGGCATCCGCGCGCCGCTGAAGCGCAGCGTTAAACACTTCAATAAAATAGGACATCTGTCATATTGAAAGATAACCGGGCGTTTTGTAAATATTTATGCCCGATTAGGGTCATCCTTAAGGTTACCTCCAGGCTTGCATTGCTCAAAGCGGCGTCAACTATCACAGACGTCCTGCAGAGCGAAGAAATTATGGTGAAAAATAAGAGACCATAAAGGGAATCTGCAAAGATATCGAAATTGTTTTTTCATCTTTGGGGATTACCAGGCAAAAAGATGGATTAACCTATTTTTCATGACCGTCCTGGCTATGGAGATGGTTGCCCCGACTTTTGGAGGGCATACGATTCAAGAATACTTCAAAAAAATGAGTGAGAGAAGCAATGGCTGATATGCTCTTGTGACTCTATATGACAAATGCTGTTTTGCTCATCAATCATGAGATTGATTCGTCAGAACAAGATCATGCACTTTTGTGGATCCAGCACCAGATAAAGCTCTTGTCCTTCTTCCTGCGGCAGGTGGTGCGAAACCTGCGCCCGGATCATCATGTCATTAACGCTTACAAAAAAGTACAAAAAGTTTCCCAGATAGGCCTTATGGGCAATGGTCCCTTTGAATACGTTCTCGGCGGCTTGAGGCGGTTCGGCAAATACTTGCACATCCTCGGGTCGAATAGACGCATACACCTTTGATCCTGGTGATACGGCCGTGCTGTCGGGGGTCTTACACAACATCTTCTCGCTGAATTCGGTACGCACGTGAACAGTATCGGTGTTCCGCAGGACTTCAACGATTTCCCCGGGCATAAAGTTCATGGTGCCGATGAAATCGGCGACAAATCTATTGGCGGGCTGCTTATATATCTCCTGCGCCGTGCCGATTTGCACCACGTTGCCCGAGTCCATGACGGCGATTCGATCCGAGATAACCATGGCCTCCGCCTGATCGTGAGTGACATAGACCGATGTGATGCCCATCTGTCTTACCAGATTCTTGATTTCAAATCTCAACTCTTCTCTGAGCTTGGCATCCAGGTTGCTCAGCGGCTCATCCAACAGCAATACTTTAGGGTTGCTCACAAGCGCCCGTGCAAGTGCCACCCGCTGCTGCTGTCCGCCACTCAATTGGGCCGGGTATCTGTTTTCCAGGCCGGTCAAGCCCACTAATTCCAAAACCCGTTGCGCTTTTTCCCGGATCGTCCGCTTGGGCAGCCTCTCGAGTTTCAAGCCGTAAACAATATTACTGAATACCTTCATGTGGGGCCACACGGCATAGTTTTGGAACACCATGCCGATTCCCCTTTTTGCCGGGGGGACAAAACCCTGCGAAAGCATCGGCTTGCCGTCAATGACAATGTCCCCCTCCTCAGGCTTTTCCAATCCGGCAATGCAGCGCAAAGTGGTGGTCTTGCCGCACCCGCTCGGTCCCAGCAACGTCAACATCTCACCCTGGCGGACTTCAAGGTGGATGCGATTAACTGCCACTACGTCCTTAAACCGCTTGAGCAGTTTTCGGATCTCTATAAAAGCCATCGCAATTATCTCCTTCCACAGTCGTTCCAAGGTTCTGGGTTCAGAGGTTCAAAGGTTGAGATTAAGGCCAGATCTGAAGGGTCTCCATTCATAAACCCAGAACCTGGCACCTGTGAACCTTTACTTCTCACCGGCACCCCAGGCGGCTTTGAGGACACCGCCGCCGATCCTCGATACGATCAGCAAGAGAATAAAGGTGATCACAATCATCAAAAACGCCATGGCGGCGGCGATTCCGAACTCCATGCCGCGGTGCCAGTTCAAGTATATTCCGATGGGCAAGGTTTCCCATCCTCCCCGATAAAGGAATATCGCCGTAGAGATCTCCTGGAACGCCATGATGAAAAACATCACCACCCCCACCAGCACCCCTTTGAGCAGCAACGGCAATGATATACTGAAAAAAGTTCTGATCTTACCGGCGCCCGATACTTCGGAGGCCTCCTCGAGCGAGGGATCCAACTGAAGGTAGGAGGAATGCGCCATCCGTAAAAAATACGGGAGCCGCCGTGCAAACAGGGCCAGCGGCATGATGATCCAATGGGTGGCCAAGGGGATGTCTTTCCAAAATGCCAGCATGTAACTCACGCCGACAGCGATACCCGGGAAAGCCAGCATCAGCGTAATTACGAAGTCGAGCGCGTCTCTGCCGGGGACACGGGTGCGGACGATGATATAGGCGGCCGGAAGACCGAAAGTGATCCCGAAAATCAGGGCGATCCCACTGAAGAGGAAGGAGTTTTTTATCAGGCCCGGGCTTTCAAGGAGGATGAGCCTGAAATTTTCAAGGGTCCAATAGGTTGGAAACGCTTCAAAGACCCATCTTCTGGAAAAAGCGGCTAATCCTAAAACGATCGGAATTAGCAAGACGAGGATGGCGATAAAAAACATGTACATATAAGCGCCCGATTTCACCAGCACACTCGGTTCGATCACCCGGCCTTCGGAGGTCGTTCCTTTCGACAGACCCGTATACTTTCTCCGCTCGACCCACCACCGGGCAAGCAAAAACAAGCTGATGCAAACAACGGCAGCAATCACCACTTCCACGATCCCCATATACTTGCGGTGCACATCGGTAAAGTGATAGGCGATGTTGATGTAGGCATCCGAGGGCAAAAAATCCACCTGGCCCAAAATCAACGGCGTCAGCCAGTCCGTAAAGGGCCACAGAAATACAAGCACGGCACCCGCCAAGTAACTTGGCGTACAGAGCGGCAGCGTGACGGTGATGAATCTGCGAAAACCTCCTGCTCCCTCGACTTCGGCGGCTTCCTCAAAGGAGGGGTCTATGTTGGTGAAACCTGCCGAAAGACCGAGGACGATAAAAGGAAGCATATGCAGGGATTGAATGAAAACCAGGCCATGTATCCCGTAGATGAAATTTATGGGTGTTTTGATCAACCCCAATTCAATAAGGAGCAGATTCAGCGTTCCATACTTGCCGAAAAAGATGATGAATGCAAATACGCCGGCGAAAGCCGGTAAAACAATCGGCAAAAGGATCAAGGCGGTGAAGACGGTCTTCCCCCGGTGACGGTAACGTGCCAAAATATATGCCAGGGGTATCCCGAATACGGTGGTCGTCACGAGCAACAGCGTGCTCAGGAGCAAGGTATTACCAAAAGTTCTAAGATAATACGTTTCCTGAAAGAATTCCAGATAATTTTTTAAGCCCCAGTTATCGGTTCCCGCAATTTTGAAGCTTTCCAGCACGAGATAACCCAGCGGAAATATAACGAAAAAACCAATGATCAGCCACAAGAGGGCTGCCAGAGAGATGCTGCCGCGTGACATATAAGATCCTTTAATATACTATTTGCCGAAAATCACACCTCCCCGGGCAGGTGAGAGTCGACGTCTATACCTTCAAAGTACCTCCAAAAATGGCGAAATCTATAGGGCGAGTGCGTAAGATTTGAGGCCCAAGGCCGTGATACGTGTCACTGAATAATTTTTACCTTGTGCCTTTAGCTTTGGAATCGCCCAGCGATGGGGGTGATTCAGAGCCGGGCCTTTAAGACCCGGCTTATGCAAGACTTCCTGCGAAATGTCCAAGCGAGCGCGGCTCAGCCGTTCAAATTCGCGAAGGAAATCCCGTGTCAAAAACGGCATTGCAAGCGGGCCGGCTCACACATCAAACCCGGAAAGTGTTCTACCGCATTGAGACAGTCGTCTAGCCGGGGCGCCGTCGCAACGCGATGACCACGGCGACTACTGAAATCAGGACGGCAATTGCTACGACCACGATAAGTCCGACCGGCAAACCTGCACCAGCAGGGGCAGCGGGGGCAATGCGCGCTTCCAGTGTAGCCAAACGGGCTGCCGCATAATTGCCCTCGGTTTCGAAGAGGTTTCTGGCTTCAGTTAATTTGGCCTCGGCCTCTGTCACGTCTTTATTCTGGGCTTTGGCCGCCTCAATTTCTCCCTCGACCTCCTCTATCAGGTACAGACTGCTTTTCAACTCGTTCCACTTTCTGTAGATCTCGTACTCGTAGTAGCGGTTGACTTCGTCCCAGCGCTTTGTCGCCAGATCCAGGTCATATTCAATGAATTCGACATCCAGGTCCCAGAACGAATCAACTCCCAGCGCCTTCTTGGCGTGGGTGGCCATTTCGACGCCTTCTTCTTCCCAGGCGGAGAATTTGATGTCGGTCCGGGCTGCGAAGTAGCGGCCCTCCAGCACGTATTTTTGGCCATCCATGCTGAATAGCCAGTCCAGAAAAATTTTACCGACCTCTTCGTTGGGCGCGCCCTTCAATAAGGCCACTGCCTCCGGAACCAGGATCGTTTTTTCCGGGAGCAAATCACGCACCGGAAACCCGTCTTTGCGTGCCGCCATGGCGTTCATTTGCGGTTGCGCAACCCCCATGGGAACTTCGCCGCGGGCCACCAATTGAGTCGTATCCGTGCTGCCGGTGGAAAAGCGGGACAACTGCGCTGCCAGTGTTCTGAGATATGCCCAGGCTTCCTTTTCACCAAATGCCTGCAAGAGGATTTCTACGGTTTCGTGCATGGTGCCGGAGGCATAGGGCAGTGTATGCACGATGTTGCCACGGTAAATGGGGTTGAGCAGATCCTGCCACGTTTTCGGCGGCGGCAGCCTTAGCTTTTTCATAACCTTCTCGTTATAAAGATTGGTGACGATCCAGGGCGCAAAACAGGTCCAAAAGTCATCTGCATCCTTGACCTTCATGCCGTGCCAGTCAGCGGGAACCTTGTCCCAATCCTTCGGCCGGTAGGGAACGATCAGCCCCTCTTGCTTTAAGACTTCATGCGCCGGAGCACCTGCACCCAGAAAGATGTCGGCATCCGGTTTGCCCCCCCATGCTCTCACTTTGTCCAGGCACACCGGCCAGCCGCCCGGCCGCACGAAGGTAATGTCCACGTCCTTACCATAGCTCATCAGATAGTACTTCTTGAAACCCTTTGTCAGGCTGGCGGATAATTCCTTGTAAACGGGACCGACCCAGCCGAGCTTATCAGCGGCTTGCGTTTGGCCGTTGAAAATCGGAAGGAGCAGCAGCGCCATTGAAAGGACAGTGAAGATGGTTGTGGCCATGAGTTTGTGTCTCATTTTAACCTCCTTTCGGGTGAAATGATTGCATTTGAGAAGATAGATTAGATTGATCTGCCAAAACTCATCCCTCGGAAAAAAAACCAAAGTGATGGACAACTGTAGTTTGAAAGCAGATTGATGGTATCCCGACAATCGATTTTGGTGTTCGGTTGCCATCTATCGGCACCGACCCGGATGCTTAACAGGTCTGGTGGCACTATATATTTTCGTACAGAGCGTTGCAAGAAAAGTTGTTAGCATTATATTAGTATTACGTTAGTAATGGGAATTAAAAACCGAGTCAAGAGGGAAATAATTCATGAGACTTGACACGCATATTAATTGGCAATATCTAATCTAATCTACCAGGCTATCAGTCAGTTTTAGACCCAGCGAAAATCCATTTGGGCACCAGCCTGCAAAATAATGAATGGGGGGTTAACATGGCAAAAGAAGAACACCTTGAAGTCGAAGCCTTATGCCCGGAATGCGGACGTGCCTTCAAAGCCTATGTGGATCGCCTGCTGCCCGAGGAGAAACAGGAAAGTTTCAAAGGGCCGGTTAGCTGTCCGGTCTGCGGATGCGGCAAATGTGATATTCCTTAGTAAAATAAAACCTATTGACAAGACGACTAAAGCGGATGCTTACCTTATTGTTTGCACCAAAGAAGCGGTCGCGGCAATTTTTTAAACAACCCAATGCCGGATAATTATCAACAAATCGTTGGCAACAACCTGCAAAAACTTTACGCCTCCCTGCCCGACAACCTGGCGGCATCACTGCCGGCAACCCAGGAGGGGGACTGCTTCAAATTTAAGGCCTTCGGAGAAATCTGTCGGATCCGACCGGACGGTATCCAGTTCGGCGACACCATGGAGACCGGCATACTGGGTATCCTGATCTCTCTGTATGCGCTGCATGCCGGCCCTGAATCACAAATATTGCAACCCTTAAAATCTTTTAAGGATTTTCCCAACAGCATGCCCTATGCAAACGCGTTTGTTACCCATACTGAACAAATCCTAATCCCCCAGGTAGAAAAAATTGAAAAAGCGCAACAGACCATACTGAAAACATTACAGGGTCGGGACGCCTCTGACCTGGCGGGCGGAGATTTTTCATTTCTTGTGCGGCCCTTACCCAAAATATCCCTCTGCTACATTTTCTATCAGGCCGATGAAGAATTTCCGGCCTCGGCAACCTGTTTGTATTCAAGCAACGCCTCGGCCTTTTTACCGATGGATGCGCTGGCGGATGTCGGAGAATACACATCAAAAACGATTTTGAACCTGCTGACAAAAGACGTTTAGTACCGGCTCCTTTGCCGAATCCATCACATCGGCACCTACTTGCGGCTTGACAACACGCATTGAATTGTCTATAGAAGTCCTCCCAAAAAATATTTCGATTCACATCCATTGGCAGATTTTAGAGTGGTTGCAAAATAATTTTCCGATTGCCTTGAGGTGCCGGCAGGGGGTAAATTTTAATCGGCCGGTCTGCTTCCCTGTTAAAAGGGAAGCTATCCAAATCAGATAGTTTCCTTTCCGGGCTGCGAAGCACTGCCGAACGGCAGAACCCCCGCCCTTAAGGGCGGGAAGCTTCACAAGCCGATTACCCCGGTGATTTTGGTTGTTGCTGCCCATTATTTTGACATCCGCTATAATAACCGACTGAATTATTCATGCCCGGGAGAACGTCATGATCCATGTCGAAAATCTAACCAAATATTATCGCGACCTGTGTGCGGTGGACCAGATCAACTTTGATGTGCGCAAAGGTGAGATCCTGGGACTCTTAGGCCCCAATGGCGCCGGAAAAACCACGACTTTACGGATGCTGACCGGTTTTTTACAACCCACGGACGGCAACATCCGGGTGAAAGAGTATACCATCGAGGAGCAACCTATTCCAATTAAGCGAATTATGGGTTACCTCCCGGAATCGGCGCCGCTTTACCATGAAATGCTGGTCTATGATTATTTGGATTACATTGCCGACATTCGAGAAATTGATCGGAACCGGAAACTTCCCCGCATTCGCCAACTCGCTGAATTATGCGGGCTCAATACAGTGATGCACCAACCCGTCAGTGAGCTCTCTAAGGGCTTTAAGCAGCGTGTGGGATTGGCTCACGCCATGATGAACGATCCTGAAATATTGGTATTTGATGAACCGACATCGGGCCTGGATCCCAATCAAATCGTGGAGATTCGAGAAATCATTAAACGCATCGGAAAAGAAAAGACCATCATCCTGTCTACCCATATTCTGAGTGAAGCCGAAGCCACCTGCGATCGGATCGTGATTATCAACAGGGGTAAGATCGTGGCCGACGGCAGCACCGAATCTCTCAAACAATCGGTCAGCGCCAAAACCCTTGTGAGCATATCTTTGCGAAACACGGATTTTCAAGCGGTCAAGGAGAATTTGTCCACGATCGACGGGGTTGCGGAGGTGGTAAAAATCGCTGAAAGCGACGCAACGTTGCAGGTCAGGCTTTCCATCGAAGCTGAAAAAGATCTCAGAGAAAAAATATACCGCAAGATCAAGGCAACCGATTGGATTCTGCTGGAATTTCACCAGGAGGCCCAAACCCTTGAAGCCATCTTCCGCCAACTCACCAAGGAGAATTGAGATGAGGCAGGCTGCGCATATCTTCAAAAAAGAATTTAAGACCTATTTCATATCCCCGATCGCCTACATCGTGATATCCATATTTTTGCTGGTAACCGGATGGTTTTTCTTTTCAACCTTTTTTATATTCAATCAAGCCAGCCTGAGAAACTTTTTCTCCATGCTGCCGATTATTTTCGCATTCGTCGTACCGGCCATCACCATGCGGCTTTTTTCAGAGGAATTGAACATCGGCTCTTATGAAACGTTGCTTACGCTGCCGGTAACCTTTTTGGAGGTCGTGGCGGGAAAATTTCTCTCCGCCGTTGTATTCATCGCGGCCATGCTGATTCCCACGCTGGCTTATCCGATTACCGTTGCCCTTCTGGGCCAGCTGGATTGGGGACCGGTCATTGGCGGCTATGTCGGTGCGATTTTGCTGGGTGCAGCCTTTGCAGCCATCGGACTCTTTGCTTCTTCTTTGACGCGCAATCAAATCATCGCCTTTATCATCGGGGTGGCCATCTGCTTCGGGTTGACCCTCATCGATAAAATGCTCTTTTTCATGCCGCGGTCGACATTGGGAGTTTTGGTATATCTTGGCGCAGACCACCACTTTCAGAACATTGCCAAAGGCATCATTGACTCCCGCGATGTGTTGTATTTCTTAAGCGTTTGTTTTTTTGGGCTTTATGGGACCCATCTTGCCCTCCAGGAAAAAGGTTAAGGAGAATAAATATGGTCGGAACAAAGATATCGGGCAACTATATCAAGTTCTTAACCTATGTGGCTGTGGTCATTTTGCTGAATCTTGCCGGAATCACCCTCTTTTTCAGGATCGATCTTACGGAGAACCGCATCTATTCGATTTCTCCGGCGAGCCAGGAAGTCGTCGCCACACTGTCCGAACCCTTGACGATCAATGTTTTTTTTACAAAAAACCTGCCGGCACCCCATAACACCACCGAGCGATATCTCCATGACCTGCTGGAAGAATATGCCGTCTATGCCAATCGATATTTCAATTACCGGTTTTTCAACGTCAGCCCCAAAGAGGGTGATCTGAGACCCGAAACCAGAGAAAACCAAGAACTGGCCAAAAGCTACGGCATCAGCCCGATTCAAATTCAGGTGATCGAACAAGACGAGATCAAGTTCCAAAATGCCTATATGGGTCTGGTGCTGATCCATGGCGACATCGTCGAGCGGATTCCCACGATAACATCCATCGACGGCCTGGAATATCAGTTGACCACCGCCATGATGAAATTAAACAACAAAGTCAGTGCATTGTTAAATCTTACCGGTAAAATCCAGCTCAAACTCTATCTCTCCTCGTCCTTGTACCGGGTCGCACCTTACATGGGCTTGAACAAATTTGCCGAAATACCCCAAAGATTGGATCAGATCGTAAAGACCCTCAATGACAAGTACTTTGATCGGCTGGCATTTGAACACCTGGACCCGACCGCAAATCCGGCGGCGCTTCCTCCGGACAAAGCCAAAGAATACAATCTCATGAATCTGAATTGGCCGGCCATTCCCGACAAAAATATCGAGGCCGGTCAGGGGACCATCGGGCTGGTTATGGCATATGACCAAAAGGCCGTCACGATCAATCTGCTTCGTATCTTTAGGCTCCCGATCATCGGCACCCGTTATGAACTGGTCGACCTGGACAACATGGAGGAAATTATCGGGACAAACGTGGAGTCGCTTATTGACATCAATGAAGACCTCGGCTACCTGGCTGGCCACGGAAGCCCCCGACTGTTCGCCGCCCGGCCGGTCAATCCCGCCAATCAAGTTCCGCCGGAAGTTTTAAATAATTTTAGAACGGTGGTATCGCAAAACTACAATCTGAAAAGCATCGATCTCAAAGAGGCAGAAATCCCCGGCGGTCTCAATTGCCTGGTGATCGCCGGACCCAGCGAAGCTTTTTCGGATTATGAGCTGTTTCAAATCGACCAGCACCTGATGCAGGGAAAAAGTTTGGCCATTTTTCTCGAAACATTCAATGAAATCATGCCGCCCCGGCAAATGGCCGTGATGGGTCAGGGGCCCCGCTATATTCCCATCGAAACCGGGATCGATAAATTGTTGGCCCATTACGGCATCCGCATCAAAAAGTCTTTCGTGCTGGATAAAAATTGTTATAAACAGCAGATTCCACCGCGATTGGGAGGCGGTGAAAGGCCCATTTACTGGGCGCCGTTGATCCAAAACCGCTTGATCAGCAAAAAACTGGAATTTATGAGAAACATCAAACAGTTGGTTGCGGTTAAGGTCTCTCCGTTGGAAATCGACCGGGAAGTTATCAAACAAAACAATCTGAAGGCTTACCGGCTTCTGGCTTCATCGGAAGAATCCTGGGAGATGAAAGATCGAATCAACCTGAACCCTTTGTTGATTTTTCCGCCGCAGTCTTCAGGGGAAATGCAAAGTTTCCCGCTGGCCTATATTGTGGAAGGGGCCTTCACCAGTTACTTTGAGGGTAAAGCCCCGCCGCTGAAAGAAGCGGCTGAAAAAGAGGCGGCCGAAGATGCGCCCGCAAGCAAAGATTCCGAAAAAACAAGTCAGCCACAAGAAAACGACAAACAACCGGCCGCTGACCTGTCGAAAATCGAAAGTGATCGCAAATTTCTCACCAAGGGGAAACCGGGCAAGATCTTTGTAATGGCCTCCGCTGAAATGCTCAGTGACAGGGTGCTGGACGAACAGGGAAAAAGCATCAATTCCGTGTTTATTATGAACCTGCTGGATGCATTGAATGATCGCGAAGAAATTGCGGTGCTTCGCGGCAAAAAACAGCAATTCAACCCCTTGACGGATTCAGGAGCGCTCGCCAAAACCGTAATCAAATCATTTAACATCGCCGGCCTTCCGGCGCTGGTGGTGTTTTTCGGCCTGGCGGTCTGGACCAGAAGGGTTTCACGCAAAAAGCACATCCAGATGATGTTTCAAAAATAAGACGGAGCAACCATGAAGTTCAAAAAAGAATATCTTGTCCTTGCGGTCATTATTTTGGGACTTGTTCTTTATCTTCACCTGCGCAAGACCGAAAGAACTTTGTACGATCTTCCCGAACCTCCACCGGTGTCTGCCAAGGACATCTCAAAAATTGAAATCGAAAAGGCCGATGAGAAAATAGTCCTCAAGAAAAGAGGCGACTCATGGCTTCTTGCGCCCCAAGACTGGCCCGCCGACCCTCAGCGTGTCAAAGGCATCAACGACACCCTGGCGCAGCTGACCCTGACGGCCATGGTATCAGAGTCGAAAAATTACAGCCGTTACGGTTTGAGCCAGGATAAAAAAATCAGTGTCAGGGCCTGGGTCGGCGATACCCTGCAGCGAGAGTTTGACATCGGCAATGACGTCGCATCTTCGCGGCACACATTTGTAAGGCTGGCCGGTGATGACCGCATCTATCATGCCCGGGATAATTTCAGGAACAAATTTAACCGCCC
>JASFTQ010000114.1:0-12835 GCA_050053515.1 Desulfobacterales bacterium
CCTGATTTTCCCTGGCCAGCTGCAGGCCGTGCACCACATAGGCGGTGGTATGGGGATAGGACTGCTCACCGTAACCGCTGAACCAGCCCCAGCCGCCGTCGGTCAGCTGCATGCCGGCCAGGCGCTTGATCCCGGTTTTGACCATATCGGCAACCGTGTCTTCATCGAAAACCGGATTTTGTTTAAACCGCTTCCACTGACGGGCCCGATGGCGGTCGTCTCCGATCTCCTGGGGGTTCAGATTGGCCTGCTTTTCCTTTATCTGCCCGAGATCGAGCCCCATCCTCAGCAGAATTCGCTGGGTCATAATGGTGGGCAAAAAGCGGTTGAGGGTCTGCTCGGTGCATCCATAAGGGTAGCCGACCAGATAGGGCAAAGCATCCACCATCACCCCGGCCAGCGTGGGTGAATAGCGCAATTCCAGGCGGGATTGATCAGATCGTCGGGCTGCAGGCACCTTGAAAGACACTGACGCTTCGGTTTGATCAGGGCGTATGACACCTGAACGGGGTACCTGTTTGGCCATACCGTGCACATAAACCGGAAAGCGCAGCTGCATGGCGTCTGATTCCTCGTCCGTCAGGGCCAGCATGCGGATGACAACCTCGCCTTCCTTCAAAACTTTGACCCGCCAGTCCACCCGCTTTTCCCCTTGGGCCGGTATCGTAATAGTTTGACGCGGTCTTTGGTCGTTTAACAACCCGATCAAATTGCCTTCGAATTCCAGTTGCACCTGTACGGATTTTTTCTTTTTAAGGTAATTGTGCACATTGGCCGACAGGACGACCTCGTCTTTTTCGACGAAGAATCGCGGCGCCTGCAGCCGCACGATAACATCCTTGCGAGTAATTGCTTCGGCCGAACCTTCCCCCACCCGGGTGCCGTGGCCCATGGCCCAGGCCTTGATTTTCCAGGCCGTCAGATTCTCCGGCATGGTGAAACTGACCTCGGCGTAGCCATTTTCATCTGCAGCGACATGTGCAACCCAGAAAGCGGTGTCGGCAAATTGGCTGCGCACAACCGGCGTCACCAGATCTGTGGCCGGTACCCTTTTTTGATCTGCGCGCTTTCTGACACCTAAGCTTGCAGCAGGCTTCGATCTTTTGACCGCCATCTCTGCGACAACCGCTTCACCTTCGGCAAAAGCCTTGTCTTCTGCGCCAGTACTCGTTTCGGCCGGCGTCTGTGCAGCAACTCCCACTCCATTTTTTTGCTGCTCAACCAGCCGGCCGAAAACGCCTATGGGCTGCATGGAAATTTCCTTTGCTTTAAGCAGGTTGAAAAACCGCCGCGATAGGCTGGACTGAGTCTGAGGATAGTGGTGGCGCCGCCATTTCCAGAAAAACTCCCGAATTTCAGGAATGTTGGACCCGCCGGCGATATATTCCACCGACCGGTCATACACCGTAATCACCGCCGATCCCTGATGGGGTCGCTGAAAGTAATCGGTCAGCCGCAGCGTCAATCTGGCTTTTTCTGCGGGGCGATACGTCTTTTTTGACGGTGTCACGGTGACGTTCAGCATCCGCTGCTCCGGCGGTACCACGATCTCGCGCGTTTCACTGTGCACCCTGCCGTGATAAACACTAAAAGCCTCCACGAAGAAATTGGGCATGTCCCTTTTGGCCAACGTTATCTTCTGAATCGTGCTTTTGCCGGACATATGGATGACTTGCGGCGGCAAATAAACACCATTGGCCGGGCGAACAAAAAACACCACTGCCGCCCCTTTTTTATCGGTGTTGATCATCAGTTGGACCGTATCACCGGGGGCGTATTCGCGTTTGTCGGGTACCAGCTCCATTTTAGCAAAACGATAGCGGCTTCCGTCATCGCCGTCGCCACGCACTGTAAAAATATAACCGCCTTCAACAGTATGACGATGAGCGTCAGTTACCGTGTAGGAGAGCCGATATTGACCGGCTCGGGAAGCCTGGATTTGAATTTTGGCCTGACCGGATGAATCCGTATGGAGGCGCCACGCTTGGACTTCCTTCTCCCGGGACTTACCCTTCTTGTAGGTTATTTGCAGCAGCTTCAGACTCCCCTGGCCTTTTACCGGTTTGCCGTCCAGGGTGCGGGCCTGAAAACCGGCCGCCACCGTATCCCCGACGCGATAATGACCCCGATCCACCCAGGCATATACCTTAAAGGGCCGGCGGGCCACCAGCACCTCACCCTCACCGGCAATCGTGCGCCGGGATTGATCACGCACTTCGGCACTGATGACATATTTGTGATCCTGATCGGCATGCATAAGCTTGGCCAGGCGGGTGTCGATTTCGATTTTCAGGGTGCCGTCCTTTCCGATCTCGGCCTGCCCTTCGGCCACGATCTCAGGCTGCTTGGGGCTTCTGTGGGGCCACCAGCTCCATATCGGCTTCCGGCACCCCCAGCTTTCCCAACCCGGATACCAGGGATATTCGTAACCGTACCACCAGTAACCGGGGCCGTAAAACCAGTCCCAGTAGAAAACGGGATACCAGCGACCGTCGAAGTCCGAGCGTAAAACCTTATAATTGACGATGGCCTCGGTCACCGGCGCACCAAAATAATAAGTTGCGGATATCACCACCGGTATTTTTTCCCCGAGTTTGCCGGGCTCGGCCGGTACATCGATTTTGACTTCAAACTCGGGTTTTTTGTATTCTTCAACCCGAAAGGTATGACCACCCAGGATGGTACTCCCACTGTGCGATAGACCGTAGATACCCAGTGGGGCATCTGCGGGCAGTTCGAATTGACCGGAAAAGCCCCCATAAGCATCTGCGGTTACAGTTTGGGAATAAACGGTTTCACCTTTGGGATTGCGCAGATAAACCGTGAAGTGACGGCCGGCAAAACGTGATTGATCTTGCTGGTCATATTTGGCTTGTCTCACCCAGGCCTTGAATTTGACCGCGTGCCCCGGACGATAAACCGGCCGGTCGGTGAGAAACAGTGTTTTGGTCCGATTGTATTCGCTGCCGTAATAATTTGGATACCAGACACCTGAAAAGCCGAGAAACGCCAGGCGGCCTTTGGCAGTGGTGACGGTCACCAACCAGTTGTATTTTTCCGGTAACTGTCCGGCATCAATCAACACTTGACCGTTGTGATCGCTTTGCCGGGTAAAATTGCGGGTGCGGATCCGGTAGCGCCGGGTATTTTTTATCCGTTTCTGATGATAACCGAAAAATTCGAAATCGGCGCCGGCTATCGCTTTTCCGTTGACCGCATCGGCCACATAGTAGAATGCCTGCCGTTCAAGGGGTTTTTTAACGATGACTGTATCATTCACCCAGACAATAATACGGGAAGTATTGCCCTTTAGCATCCTAGCAATCAACAGATAAGCGCCGGCCTTCTTCAAGGCCGGTTGCATCCGAACGGTGACCTGTCGATCCCAGTGGCGCGAATCCGGCTCCAGCTCCATAGTCCAGCGTGCAACCCTCTCACCCAGATAGGCGGTTTCATTTTCATGCACCAACCGCCAGCCGATTCGGTAGAAGATTTTGTTCCGATCCAGACGGTGTGGGTTGGAACGAATATAAGCTTTGGTGTCTTCTAATAGCTTTGCAACCTTGATTCGGTAGGCCGTAAACTCCACCTGCCTGCCGTTGCGAAAGCGGTAGTCCACTGTAGGGTTGCGACCGGCCGGATGGGTGCCGGCAGGTTCAAAGATCCCCCAGTTGTTCAGGATCTGGTTTATCCGCTTGCGGGCCTGGGATTTTTTATAGGCCTCATAGCGTTGCCAAAAGGTCACGGCCTGATCATAGCGTCTGCGGTTTTCATAAATCCGGGCCAGGGTCGCAAGCGAATCCCATCTGCGGCCGGCGTTTTGCTGGTCTGCAAGTTCTTTAAACAGCCTGATGTAGTTAAACTCATCCGGCAGGTCGAAGCGCCGAATGCCGGTGGCCAGCTTGGCGATGGTTTCCGTATCCATTAACGTGTGCACGTCATAAGGGCCGCTTTCCTGTTTTTTGGCCTCTTCTTCTTCGGCCGGCCGGCCCCACGGAAAGTAGCGCCCGTGGGCAGCCATAGTCTGAACGCCGAACTGCTGATGCAAAAAAACGGCCAGCGTATATTTGGCCAGACTCTCCCAGCGCGGATGCGTCTCAGCCGCCCTTGCCAGAAGCCAACGCCAGCGTTCTCCGTCTGATCGGGCAGATTGAAAACTCTCCGGTATGTCGTAATAAATCGGGTTGCCCTGACTGTCCACCGGCGCACCCTTGGCACCGGAACGATAGGGATAGCCGTACCCGGGCTCATAGTCCGGCAACCGGGAAAGGTCGCTGAGATACTGCAAGCGCCAGGCCTGATTAAATCCGCCATACTGCATCAGCATACCGGCAAACGCCATATAAAAATTGGCTGCTTCCGATCGATTGGGGTTGGCCGCGGCAAACGGCATGGCCTGCTTCATTAGCTGCAGCGCCCGGAGACGATCGCGCAGAACGGCATTTGCGTACTGGCCGCCGCCGCGATGATAGCCGCGTTCAAATTTTCCGGCCACCATATAACCCCAATGGGGATTATCGGCAAAACTTTGAGCGGCTTCCAGCAGCAGGTGCCAATTCCGGCTGTGGCGCGAGATGACCTTCTTGCGGAAGTCGTCCAGTTCGTTGATGCGGTTTAATCTTTGCAGGCACTGATAGGCCCGGTCCAGATCCTTTGCCGCCATTCGGGGATGGGTTTGGACTTCGAGGCATAACTTGTTGTATAACTTATAAGCCGATTTATAGTTGCCGTCGGCATAGGCTTTTTGAGCTTGTTTGCGCAGCTGGGCGGGATTGCTTTGCTGGGCACAGACCGCAGCGGCAGTCATTAGAACAACCGCGATTAATAAAATCGGCTTTAGTATTTTCATCCACTACCTCCGGTAAAAACACTTTATAAGTGACCCGCGTCCATCTTTTCTGTCGAAAAAAAAGCCGATCGGGGCCCGACCGGAAGAACAAATTTGTATTTTAAACGAAAACCGTTGTCTTTTCAAGAAGCGTTAAAGCGATAAGTGGTGGTGATAAGGCCGGCAGCCAGACGCTCACATCAATAAATTGAAGGGTCGGGAGTCATTTTGACCCGGTGGCTGCGATCGCGAACCATTCGGCATCCAACAGCGGAACTGCTGTACGCAAACAATATTGTTTGAACTTAATACCGCTTTGTGGGGGACTGATACTATTTGCTTGAAATAAAAATCCGGTTCGTATAGACAGACCCAAAATGGTCTATAAGAACGTGAAAGGGGAAAATACTGATGATCCATGTTATTGCCACAGTTGAATTAAATCAGGGGTGCAGAGAAGATTATCTGAGAATCTTGAAAGAAGTTGTGTCCAAGGTTAAAGCCGAACCGGGATGCCTGGCCTATGAGCCGACGGTTGATATCGCCTCGGGATTGCCGGTTCAGGCGGACGTCAGGCAAGACGTGGTGACCATCGTCGAAGCCTGGGAGAATCTGGATGCCCTTTTTAACCACTTGAAAATGCCCCACCTGGAAAGCTACCGTGAGGCGACCAAAGGTTACGTCCGGAATTTAAGCGTGCAGGTGCTGCAGCCGGCCTGAAACGGGATGCCCTTCTAATAGAGCTTGATGATGATAATTTTCCCGGAAGCGGATTCAAAACCACTTCCCCAGAAGGAGTAGATTATGGCACTTCGAGCTGCCAAGATTGAAACCAAAGATGCCCTGGATGCCATCGAACTCTTTTACAGAAATGGTTGGACTGATGGGTTGCCGATCATTCCGCCGACTGAAGAACGCATTCAGGCCATGTTGGATATTGTGCACATGGCACCGGACGCGGTAGTCGGTTCTATCCCTGAACGCAGCCGGGCGTTTACGGCAGAAACTGTCGCCATCAATGCGGTGATGGCCGGTTGTCTGCCGGAATATTTTCCGGTGGTGGTGGCCGCTGTCTCGGCTGTCAGTGATCCGGCCTTCGGCCTTCACGGACCCACTGCCACCACGCACGGGGCCGGAATTCTTGTGATCGTAAACGGCCCGATCGCTGAAGGCATCGGGCTGAACTCAGGACAAAATGTGTT
The DNA here is from genome assembly GCA_050053515.1 of Desulfobacterales bacterium. Taxonomy (GTDB): domain Bacteria; phylum Desulfobacterota; class Desulfobacteria; order Desulfobacterales. Next base: position 6,031 of record JASFTQ010000114.1, read on the forward strand.
CGGGCCGGGAAACCGAGCCAATGCCACCATTGGTCGGGCATTGCGCCTTATTCTGATCAATGCTGGCGGGACTCCTGATTTCGACCGCGCCACCTTGGGCCACCCCGGCAAATATACTTACTGTATCGCCGAAAATGAAAACACCGACTGGCAGCCCCTTCATGTACAAAGGGGATTTGAACCGTCCGTCAGCACCGTTACGGTGTTTGCGGCGGAGAGTCCCAATCAAATGAACAATCATACCGCTTTGGAGGCAGAAAATATCCTGCTTACCCTGGCGGACCGCATGTCAGGATTGGGAACATTTAATATGGGCGGACAAACGGAGATGGCGGTGGTCATTTGTCCGGAACATTACAACACCTTGAACCAACAGGGGTGGGATAAAGCCAGGGTTCAGCAATTTCTTTATGAACGCGCCGCGCGCCCGCTGAGTGACCTGAAAAAGGGCGGCTATATTGAACAACCTGTCAATGCCGGCGACGAAGACATTCCAGTCAGGGCCGTGCAATCACCCGACGACATCCTGCTGGTGGTCGCCGGCGGGGTAGCCGGTCGATTTTCCGCCTGTATCCCGGGATGGGCCAGCAAGCAGGCCTGTCATTCGGTTACGCGGTCATTGCGCGATGCGACCTGCGGCACCTGAGGGTGGTAAGCGCCAATCGTGTATTGGCACGGCGGCACCCCCCATCGATATTTTCCCATCGCCCAGGCGTGCCAGCTTTCAGAATCATTCGGTTAAAAAGGAGAAAAAAATGAGCTTGGTGGTTTATAATCCAACCAGTGGTCCGGGTGCCCATAAATTGGCACTGGCGCCGAGAGTCAAGAATTTGCAAGACGGTGTATTGGGGGTGATCGATAACGGTAAGACCAACTCGGATACGGTTTTGAACCGTATCGTAAGTGACCTGTCCGAACGCTACCTTTTTAAAGACGTCATCACCGTAAAAAAACATTCCGTATCCCACGCAATCAAAGATGATGCCGCTCAAATGCTGGCTCAAAAATGTGATTTTGTGCTGGCCGGGATTGGTGACTGAGGTTCCTGCAGCTCGGGCAGTTTGCTCGACGGGATTGTCATGGAGAAATTGGGCGTGCCCACCGTCGTCGTGGCCACAGAACCGTTTATAAGTTCGGGTAAAGCCATGGCCGTGTCCCACGGCATCCCGGATTATCCTTTTGTTGTCATGCCCCATCCCATTGCCGCAACCGAAACCGAAAAATTACATCGCTGGGCAGACCAGCTCGTTGATCAGGTGGCTTCGATCTGGTTGAAAGGTGAAATAGACCGCTGACACAACCCGAGAAAGAACAACACACTGGGACACGTGACAATTAGGTATCATCTTCAACGATGCGATAGGTGTGCTCAACATTGGCGTTAACCGAGGCCGTCGCGCTGCAATACTTTGTAAACGAAAGTTCAATGGATCGCTCCACATCCTGGGGCTTGACTCCCTTGCCGTGAACGACAAACTCGATATTGATGTCGGTATAACGCTTGGGGTGATCCGGCGCCTGATCACCGGATACATTCACCTGAAGATCGCTGATGTTGGCGCGTTTTTTTTTCAGGATCGAAACCACGTCCATCCCCGTGCAGCCGGCCACACCCATCAAAACCATTTGCATCGGCGTCGGGCCGCTGCCGCCTTCCAAATTATCGAGAAGAATGCCCGGGCCGTTTTCGGCGCGGGCCACAAATTGAAAGCCGTCTGTCCAATTGAGTTGTGCCTGTACCGCCATGGTAATCCTCCTTTAAAACGGTGCGTCATTTAATCTGAATACCCATGCTTTTCGATGAGCGCCTCAACATTTTCACGCTCGTTTTGATTGAACTCCGGGCGCTCTATCATTAATTTCCTCCTGACTTAAATTCTTACAGGAACCGTTTGATGCTGAACGGACTCGGATCCAGGTGGGGTGCGTGTCCGGCAATCATATCCGCAACCAGTTTTCCGGTGCCGGGAGCCATTGAAATTCCCGTCATCCCATGACCGGTGGCCACAACCAAGTTGCTGTGAAACGGTAAGGTGTCAATGACCGGTAAATCATCATATATCATCGGGCGCATACCCACCCATTCCTCTATTACAGGCTCTCCAACCGGATTCTTTAGATATTCGCGGGCAACGGATTTTAGGTTCTGAAGCCTGTCGGGTATCACGGTAAAATTAAAACCGGAAAATTCCATGGTCCCGCCAAGGCGGTACCCGCTTTGCCACGCTGTTGCCACAACGCTTTTGTCGTATAAATAGCATGGAATTTCCGGACAAACTGAGGGTCGCGCCATGGTGATGCTGTATCCTTTTCCCGGCTGAACAGGCAAATCAACATTTAACTGTCGCGTTAATTGAGGAGACCAGGCACCGGTGGCCAAAACAAAATGGTCCGCAATATATTCACCTTTAGTGGTGACCGCCTTTGTCACCCGATCTCCCTCAGTAACGAAATTATTAAACCGACAGTCCTCATGAAAGTCTGCCCCCTGACGGACGAGCACCTTCAGCCATTCCCGAAGAAAGGTATCAGGTCTCAAATGGCTTTCATTTGGATGATACCAAGCACCATAGACATCTTCGCGAAGGGCCGGTTCCAGCTTCAGAAGCGCGTCTCCCCTATAAGGCGTTGCATCCTGGCCATAGGGTTTAAGATAGTCATTCGTTTGCTTATATTTTTGCATTTCCGCTTTGTTCTTGAAGACCATCAGTACTCCCCTTTTTTCCCGTTCACATTCGATTTTTTCTTCGCTGAAAAGCGTTTCGAAGAGTAACTCTGAATGATGAAGGATACTTCGCCGGGCCGGTATTGCATGGGCCAAATGTCGGGTGTTGCACTTTCCGGCAAAGTTTAAAAACCACCGCAACCGCTGCAAGCTCAGCGACGGTTTCACATAAAGGGGTGAGGTGCGGCGAATCATCCGTTTCAATTCATTTTTGATGGCCCCGGGAGAGCATAATGGCAGAAGGTGACCGAAAACGATCAACCCGCAATTTCCATTGGAGGCACCGAGACTATCTTTGTCCTGGTCAATAATGCGGACATGTCGACCTGCCTTGATCAGGTAATAGGCACAGGCGGTGCCAATAATTCCGGCGCCGATCACCAAAACATCACTTTTATCGCTCATTTTTATTCCACTATAATCTTTATTATTTCAAAGTCGATCATGGCTCATATTATATTTATCTCTTTTAATCAACCATTGTTACGGATTGTTACAACTTGTAACGTTTGAGAAAAGCACTTTCGTTAGGACTGTATTAGCTTATGGCCGAGAAATGGTGAATGTCGACCTGTTTTCGACAAAAATATCATCATATAATGGAGGCTATCATGGAAAAATTGGGATCAAAAACAACAATTGCTACAATTTTGGTATTTGGTTTGACGTTTCTTGCATCTTGTCACCCCAGACATTCACGTCATTGGCACGGTCCATCCGGATACCGTTCGCCGGAAAAACGGGTGGCATGGTTGAAGGAAGAAATTTCTGATCGACTGGTTGAATTTCATCAGATGCTGAGACCCGAGCAGCGGGCCAAACTCGTGGCAGAAATAGAAAAGCATCGAAAAAAATGGGAAAGACATCACCGACATTGGTAAGTTTTCAACCCGCACCAATATTCATTCCTGTATTGGTTTTACCAATTTGTCCCTCTAAGCTGCAAAGGCATTCATTAAAGTTGCATCTCATCAAAAAATTCTTATGATATTGGATTATCCGACTAATTTACCTCGCCGGGAGATAAAGAAACTGATGGCGTTTGCAGCAAGAATAACGGGGACCGGATCTGCCTTCCCTCGACAGCGGGTTCCGAATGATGAACTTGCCCGTAAAGTCGAAAAACTAGGGATCGAAACAAACGACTTGTGGATTCAGGAAAGAACCGGAATTCGTGAGCGCAGAATGTCGGTGGCCGCAGATGCCGCTGAGCACAACTCATCGCTGGGGGCTGTCGCAGCCCAAAAAGCGCTGGCCATGGCCGGAAAGGATGTCGATGACATCGACCAGATTATTTATGCAACATGCAGCCCCGACACCTTGATTCCTTCTACCGCATGTTGGCTGCAGAAAAGGATCGGTGCCCAAAACGCCTGGGCCATAGATATCAACGCAGCTTGTTCAGGATTTATATACGGAATTGCAATAGCAGAACAATTCGTGCAAACCGGCCGGGCAAAAATTACGCTGGTGGTGGGCGCTGAAGTTCTCAGTCCTTTTCTCAATTGGTACGATCGAAGCTCCTGCATTCTGTTTGGTGACGGTGCCGGAGCTGCTATCGTCGAACAGGTTCCCGTAAGGGCCAGACGCAGAATTCTTTCGAGCTATCTGTCATCGAACGGAAACTTAAGCGAACTCTTTCATATACCCGCCGGGGGATCAAAACTGGAGGTGAACCCGCAAAATTATTCCCGCAATTTGCATAAGATGCACATGAACGGGCGAGAAATCTTCAAGGTAGCTGTGCGCTCCCTCACGGAATGCGCGTTGCGGACACTGGAACGGAAACGGATGCGGACCGTTGACCTGGACTGGTTTGTTCCCCATCAAGCGAATCTGAGGATTATCGAAGCGGTGGCCAATCGCTTGGCTTTGCCGATGAGCAAGGTCGTGATCAATCTGGATCGATACGGCAATACATCGGCGGCAACAATTCCCACGGCCCTGGATGAAGCCATCCGAGACGGGCGAATTAAAAAAGGCCAAACCGTGTTAATGGATGCTTTTGGCGCTGGTTTGACTTACGGAGCGGTTCTGATGCGCTGGTAGTAACACCACTGATCGTTTGATATTCACTGCCGCTGAAAAATCTTGACGGATTTGCTAACGCCCGGGGACGATGATGCGTGATTCTTGCTTTTCTTTCTGTTTTTTGACCTCCTCGACCAGCCTCTCGGTGGCAGATTTCATGGCTTCCGGAAATTTTTTGATTGCCTGTTGGAGCTCTTTGGCCTGAATGACATTCTGAATGGGCAGAGGCCCGTTGGGGGTAAAAAGGTTGGAGTGTCCCACAAAAATGGTTTTGCGCGCTTTGTCCGGGGAACCGTCGGGCTTTACCGGAGTCAAGCGACGAATGGACCCTACCCTGAGATCGGTAAAGCTTTCTTCGCGATAAAGATTAGTTCTGTCCACTGAAAAATCAAGCGAGGTTGTCTTCTCATCTGCCATGGTCATCGTCTCCTTATAAGAGAGCAGTAAAGCTCCCCGCTCTGAAGGGCGGGGTTTGCCGGTATGAAAAATGTCTTTTTAAGATCGACGGGCTTTTGCCTGCCGGATCGATTCGCACGGTAGCAAAACGTAATTGAGAAGGCAAACGAATAAATTAATGAACGGCGCTGTATCCAAAGAACCTTACAACCCGAATCTGGAGCATAAGATAATGAATTCAAGACAAAAAATGGATAGACGAAAATTTATGGCCCTGGCGGGAGGAACAGTGGCTGGGCTAGCCTTGCCGGGGATATTTATAAAACTTACAGAAGAGGAAAGCCATGCCATGGCCTCGGAGCTGAGACCGGACGGACGGCCGCGAATTCCTCCGGGCCAGCACGCGGTAAAGGCAATTGTTGACATGGGGGGTATTCAGAGACCTGGCGGCGCGGCTGATTGGAAGCTTAAGATTCATGGTGAGGTTAAAAAACCGACGAGCATAACCTCTGATCAGCTGATGGCGCTCAGCGCGGTAGACGTCACTTGTGATGTCCACTGTGTTACCGGCTGGACATTGTTGGATTCAAGGTGGCGGGGCATTCGACTGACGGCCCTCATGGACCTGGCCGAAGTCGATCAGAATGCCGCCTTTGTTATATTTGAGAGTTATGCCGGTTATACCAGCAACATCCCCATCAGCGAGGCTCGCAAGCAAAATGTGATCCTGGCACACAGTTTTTTTGGCAAACCTCTCCCAGCGGTGCACGGAGCGCCTTTACGTGCTTTAGTTCCTGACCTCTATTTTTACAAAAGTGCCAAATGGCTGGAGGGTGTCAAATTCACCGTCAAAGATGAACCGGGCTACTGGGAAAGAGGGGGCTACAGCAATTCTGCGGATCCCTGGAAGGAAGACCGTTTCAAGAATAATTGAAAGTCAGACGGGGCTAGCAGGGTGGATTGGATTTTTCTTGTTGTCAATTAGTTGGGGGGTCGGGGTATTTTTTGCACGACAAGATGCCGGGTTATGGCCTGCCATGTCTAATAGCGGCAATCACCATGCATTTTGCTTACTAGCTTTCCGATAGTCAGGCCCTGAACGATAATTGAAAACACAACGATCGCATAAGTGACAGCCAGGATGACTTCCCTGTGCTTGCCGGGCGGCAGCGACAGGGCCAGGGCCACGGAAATGCCGCCGCGCAAACCGCCCCAGGTCAGGATTTTCACCACGTTGGGACTAAAGCTTCGGAACCGCCGCAAGATAGTTACCGGAACCCCCACGCTTAAAAATCGGGTGATCAATAATATGGGGATCATCAATAGGCCGGCAACAAAATACATCCCATTGAAGGTTAGCACCAACACCTCAAGACCAATAAGCACAAAAAGAACGGCATTTAAAACTTCGTCCACCAGCTCCCAGAAGGTATCCAGGTGATCACGGGTTCGGTCGGACATGGCCAGCAACCGCCCATGATTTCCGATAAACAGGCCGGCGACCACAATAGCGATGGGGCCCGAAATATGTAAAGTGTCGGCCAGGGCAAATCCGCCTGTCACCACGGCCAGGGTAATTAACACCTCCACCTGGTAGTTATCCACACTTTTGAGCATCCCATAGGTCACAGCCCCGATGGCAAGCCCGAAAAT
>JASFTQ010000115.1:0-12799 GCA_050053515.1 Desulfobacterales bacterium
AACGGTAAGCTGGCCCGGCTGATGACCCAAAGCGATTATTTAAAAACCTGGCAATTTATCGAGAAAAATATCTTTTCGCTAAAATAGAAAAGAATCCGAAACTCAAATACAGAGGAGTATCAATGAGAACGGTTCAGGCACCGCTGTCAATCCAAGAACTCGAGAAAATGGCGGCAATCATACGTTGTGACATCATCGAGATGATTTGTACGGCAGCCGCCGGCCACCCGGGCGGTGCCCTTTCGGCGGCGGACATTGTCACTGCGCTGTACTTTCGCATGATGCGTATCGATCCCGAAAATCCGGGTTGGCCGGATCGGGACCGCTTTATTCTCTCCAAGGGACACGCCTGTCCGGTCTGGTATGCCGCCTTGGCCGAAAGGGGCTATTTTGATAAGGCCCATTTGGCAACACTGCGCCGCCTCGACAGCATACTTCAAGGGCACCCGACCATGAATAAAACCCCGGGGATCGACATGACGACCGGATCTCTGGGACACGGATTGTCGGCCGGGCTTGGAATGGCATTGAGCGGAAAATTGCGCAAAAAAGACTACCAGGTATATGTCATTATCGGTGACGGCGAATCCCAGGAAGGATCCGTCTGGGAAGCTGCCATGGCCGGCGCCAAGTGGAAGCTGAATAACTTGACGGCCATTTTGGACCGCAACAACTTGCAAAATGACGACACGGTGGACGACGTCATGCCCATAGAGCCCTTAACCGACAAGTGGCGGGCTTTTGGCTGGAACGTCTCGGAAATCGACGGTCACAACATGAAAGATATTGTCGATGCGCTGGAGAGGGCCAAATCGTTTAAAGAAGCCCCCACCATGATCGTGGCCAACACGGTCAAAGGTAAAGGTGTTTCTTTCATGGAAAACGTGTGTGAATGGCATGGCAAGGCACCCTGCCGGGAAGAGGCAGACAAGGCTTTAGCAGAGCTCAGGAGGTAAATGCAGTGAGCAACAATACGATCTTACCCTATCATCATGTCCGCTCCGATATTGTGTCGCTATTGTCATCAGAGGATCTGTTCGCCAAAGCTGAACGGCAGCCCACGCGGTATTCATATGCCGAAGCCATCTTGGAACTTGGAGAAAAAAATCCCGATGTCGTGGTGCTGGACGCCGATGTCTCAAAATCTATCAAGACCAACTTATTTGCGGAAAAGTTTCCGGAGCGCGCTTTTAATTTTGGCATCGCCGAGCAAAACATGATGGCCGCGGCCGCCGGCATGGCCACCACCGGGCTCATTCCTTATGCCAGCACCTACGCGGTTTTTGCCAGCTTGCGGGCGCTGGACATGGTGCGCAACAGTATTCATTATCCTCGGTTGAATGTCAAAATCGCCGCCAGCCACGGCGGCATCACCCCGGGACCGGATGGCGTAACCCACCAGGGCCAGGAAGATTTATCGATCATGCGCGCCATCGCCGGCTCCACCATCGTCGCGCCGGCCGATCCGACATCCACTAAGCTGGCAGTATGGGCCGCTGCAGAATATGACGGCCCGGTGTATCTCAGTTTCACGCGGGATCCCGTGCCGGTTCTTTTTGATATGGACTATCCCTTTGAAATCGGCAAAGCAATTACGGTGCGTGATGGAACGGATGCCACCATCATTGCGAATCGTGACCTGGTCGTTCAGTCGATGGTTGCCGCCGAGCGGCTGGCCGGTGAGGGCCTGGATGTAAGAGTGATTGACTGCCACACCCTCAAACCGCTTGATGCTGAAGTCGTACTTGAAGCGGCCCATGAAACCGGTGCCATTGTGACTGCCGAAAACAACATGTTTTACGGTGGCCTTGGCAGTGCGGTGGCCGAGGTGCTGGTGGAAAATCTCCCCATACCCATGAAGCGTATCGGTGTTAGAGATACCTTTGCTGAATCGGGGCCGTATTTGGATCTGATTGAAAAGTATGGGCTTTCTGCAAAACACATTGCTTCGGCGGTCGAAGATGTTATTAAACGCAAGTAGTTTATCCCCGGATTCAATCGTGCAAAGAGTTGTTCATCCTCGATGAACGCGAAAATACGCATGGAACCGGAGCATTTTGAGCACAACAAGCGAAGGAATCGCAGAGTTTTAACATGAAGCGGGTTTTTTTGAACGTTTAGCCAACCATTTCTTAAACGACTCCTGGGATTCACCTGATGATCTCCCTGCTAATAGAACTTCTACACTAATATCTTCATCAAGATCTTCCCAATGAATTCCTTGTCCTTTACCGATCAATCGCCAATTTTTTCGTTCCTGTTCGGTAGAATTTAAAAGTCTCGGGAACCAGGCAATTGGAACCGCAATGCTTCGTCCATTACTAAGATCAACACTCAGCGTGTCATCTGTTAGTGAAACAGTTAAGGCTCCGGGCACTCTAGTTTCAACGGCCAAAGTATTCATGCCAAGCCTCAACAAATTGGGTGTGATTTTCTTCTATTACTGAATGTATACAATTAAAAGCAGTCTAATATCATAGTTTGATATTGTAAAGAGCCGATTCTTGCTAAATGGACTCAGACAGTCGCTTCAGATCTTTATTTCCTGCATAAATTCGGAAAGGCTTGATAAATCTTCCAATTGTTCAAAATGCTCTTCGACTCTGCGTAATAGCCTTGCTTTGGGATTGCGTGGTTGATATACATCAAAATCAATTGTGGCATGATGCCCGTTTATCATCTCGATCAACACAATACTATTAAATGCAAATCGGCTTGAAGACCTTCACCGCATTCACTTTAGTATAAACTTATAATCCCACTAAAGCCTTTCCCTTTATAGGGGGTTGGGTAGGGGCAATATCTTGGAACCCAGGCCCATCAAAAAAAATGATTTGCTAAAAAGTCTGCAGGATGAATGGCCGGTTGATTTACTGCCGCAGATTCAAAAACAGGTCAAAGCCAGCGAGCGCAAAGTTGTTGTATTAGACGATGACCCCACCGGCACCCAGACCGTTCACGGCATCCCGGTTTTGACGGATTGGTCTGTAGAAACGCTGCAGGCGGAGTTGTCGACCGACCTGCCGGCATTTTATATTTTAACCAATTCGCGGAGCTTCACCCTGGAGGTGGCCCAATCTATTAACAGGGGGATCGGTGCTAACCTGATGGAGGCTGCACGGAAAACAAACCGCCCATTTGCGGTGGTCAGTCGCAGTGATTCAACCTTGCGGGGACATTTCCCCGGTGAAGTAGACGCCTTGGAAACGGCTCTGGCACAGGACTTTGACGGATGGATCATCAATCCTTTTTTTCTTGAGGGCGGCCGCTATACCATCGATGATATCCATTATGTCGATGAAGGAGGCTGGCTGATACCGGCCGCTGAAACCGAATTTGCCCGGGACAGTGCTTTTGGCTATCGATCATCCCATTTGGGCCGCTGGGTCGAAGAAAAGACCGGCGGGCGGTTTTCTTCGGATGAGCTGATCTCTATATCCATCAATGACCTGCGCAAAGGTGGGCCGGAGCGGGTAGCCTCGATTTTGGCTGAGCTGCAAGGCGGTTGTGTTTGTGTGGTCAATGCAGCCAGTTACCGTGATCTGGAAGTGTTCACAACCGGGTTGTTGGATGCTGAGGCCCATGGAAAACACTTTCTTTATCGCACAGCCGCTTCATTTGTGCGGATTCGCTCCGGCCTCTCTCCTCGCCCCTTGCTCACCACCCATGACCTGGAATTGCCGGATTCCGGCAATGGCCTGATCATTGTTGGTTCGTATGTGCCTAAAACGACAGATCAGGTGCACAAACTTCTTGAGCATCAGGAGATTTCTCACACGGAGGTCAGCGTCGATTTGCTGATAGATGATAAACGACGATTGATGGAAATAGAGCGTGTGACTGCAGATGCCGACCGGGCGCTTGATCATGGAAAGGATATGGTCATCTTCACGAGTCGTCAGCACGTTGCGGGCAAGGATGCCAAAAGCAGCCTGTCAATCGGGCAAAAAATATCCCAGGGGCTGATTGCCATACTGGACAAGATTTCAACGAAACCCCGTTACATTCTGGCAAAAGGCGGCATTACTGCCAGCGATGTTGCCACGATGGGATTGAGGATTAAACGCGCTATGGTCTGTGGACAAATTATAGCAGGGGTTCCGGTGTGGAAGCTGGGTGCCGAAAGCCGTTTGCCGGACTCAGCATATATTGTTTTTCCTGGCAATGTCGGCGATTCGCAGGCTTTGATCGAGGTTGTTAATAAATTGAGGATCACAAAGTAGAGTTGAATCCAGATAGCTTCTCTTCAGGCTTTATTAAAAGGCGCGGCTTTCAGGGAAGCCTTCTGGGTCCGCTTAAGGCTGCTGCGGGTAAAGCTTAAAAAGTGTAAAACCCGTTTCACTATCATGTTCTCTTACCAAGCTAATTTCGAGATATTCCTGAATCATGACTTCGGCGGTGGCCAGAACCGGATTGCCGTTTTCCACCAGGTGGCCGCCGTAAACTTTCATATCCGGTGCGCTCATCACCGCATGTAAGTGTATGCTCAGCCGTTTTTCTTTGGTCAAACCCACCATTCCCTGAGAAGCCAGCAACTCCAGGGGACCTTCCACCCGCGTGGGCTCTACATATTTAACTCTTAATTTAGCCTTTTCTTCCGGAACGACGTAAACCAATTCAGCATATACAAGTGTTCCAATGGCAGATACAATGGAACCGCTGGTGATCCGGTTATCCCGGCAAATATTTTCGATTCCGCAGATGAGATCGGTACCGGGAAGTATTCTGCCGATGACGGTTTTTCCTCTCTGTAATGGTATCGAGCGGGTTCTTATCTGGTTCATGGGGTTGCCTCAGTTAAACAATTTGATATCCATTTACTTTTTTGTGGTTTCGTTCCAGACTTTTATTTTATCTTCCCTGGAAAGACCGCTCACAATTTCTATATTCATGCCATCCGATAGCCCTACTTCGATATATCTTTTTTCGAACTGCTGGGGACCGGTTTCTACTTCGACAAACACCTTGTCTCCCTCGAACTGCAATAAACTTTCATCGATGGCCAGCACATTGTCTCTTCTTTCCAGCACGATATCGGCATTGGCACTGTAACCGGCCCGGATGAAATGAGATTTTTTTAACTTCATCTCGGCGCGGATCTCAAACTGGATTGCACCTTCCTCCTCCACCCCCTTCGGTGAAATATATTCCAGTTCGGCGTAAAATCTCTCTTTTTCGATGGCACCAACAGAGAGGATTAAATTCATGCCCGGCTTTATTTTTCCCACCTCGGATTCATCCACCTTGCCCTCGAAAATCATTTCCGTCATATCGGCAATAACGGCGATGGTCGTTCCTTCGTTAAAATTGTTTGTTTCGATAACCGAGCGGCCCTCTTTAACGGGAATATCCAGGATCATGCCGTCAATGGTTGATCGGATCAAAGTGTTGGTTTCTTCCCCGGGATTTTTGGTCACCCCTTCTCTGATCAGCTGCAGGTTGTTTTCGGCCGCAGCCAGCTCCTCCCGGGCCTTGGTATGGGAGATTTCATATTCCTGGTATTCGGAGGCGGATATGATGCCCTTGCGATACAACAGCCGGCGGCGTCCGAGTTCTCTTTGGGTATCTTCCAGGTTGATCTGGGCCTGATTTAATCGCGCCTCGGCATTGTTCAAACTGATCATATCGGGAATCACACGAATTCTGGCTATTCTATCGTCCTTTTTAACTCTCTCGCCGGGCTCGACATAAATTTCTTCGAGAATGCCCGAAATCTGAGGCTTAATTTCAATTTCTTTTCTGGGCACGATCGATCCGGTGGCCACCGTTTTTTTTATAATATTGGTGATAAAAGGAGTCCGGGTTTTAAAGATCACCGGCTTTTCCTGGGATTTACGGTACAAAAAGACAAGGGTTCCGCCAAAGATAGCCACGATCAGCAGAGCCCCTGTTATTTTAAAAAACAGTTTCATTGTTTATGCATTTCTGATGGCATCCACCGGTTTGATGCTGACGGCCCGATGGGCCGGAATCATACCGGCCAATATGCCGGAGACAATTAGAACGATTAACGCGACAATGGCGATATGAAAGTCAACTCCCGGGTTTTGGAACATGTCGGTGGGACGCCCAAAAATCTCCAATCCCTTTGATACGGCCTCCAACATCCCGACACTGACAACCAGGCCGAAGTAACCGGCAAAAGCGGTTAATAGAATTGATTCCAGTATAATGTGGCTGATGATATTCCATGGCGTTGCGCCGACAGCCCTTCTGATGCCGATTTCGCGGGTTCTTTCTTTGACGATGACGAGCATGATATTGCTCACGCCAATAATTCCGGCCAGCAGTGTAACCGACCCGACAAACCACACCAATCGCCGAATGCCGCGGAATAAACTCACAAACTTGTTGAATTCTTTTTCGGTATTCCAGTGTCCGAATGCATTGATATCATCCGGGGAAACCTGGTGGCGGGCCGCCAGCAAGGCAATGGCCTTCTGCTCCACCAGCGAGGCAGGAACATCTTTCACCGATGTCAGGGAAAACCAGCTTACCCGGTTGCCGAAATTAAATGCCCTTTGAAAGGTTGAAAAAGGGATAAAGATTGCCTGGTTTTCTTCTTCCTCCTCATCCCCTAAAGCCCTGCTATTAAATACGCCGATCACTTTAAAGAAGACACCCTGTATTTTTATGTATTGCCCGATGGGGTCCTCAAGCGGATTGAACAATATTTTATGTACCCTGGCTCCGATAACCGCCACTTTGCGTTTTTCTTTCAGATCCAGCCGATTCATAAAACGCCCGTGAGTGATATCCATCAGCTTGATGTAAAAAATTTCAGGATAATCGCCAAAAATGCTGAAGGCGCCATTCTTTTTGCCCCGGTTGACGTTGTTGATACCCCGGTAACCCCCCAATTTATTCCTGGGGGCAATATGTTCGATTTCGGGTATATTATCCCTTAGGGCTGTAATATCATCGTTGTTAAATCTGAACCACCGCCCACGCGGGAATCCCCTGTATGGCACCGTCGTTCTTCTTGGCCAGACGTAAACACTGTTGGTGGCCACCTTGCTAAAATCTTTTACGGCGCCGTTGTGCAAACCGTTTCCGCTTCCCAGCATGATGATCAGCATAAAGACACCCCAAAAGACCCCGAAAGCCGTCAAGACCGCCCGCAGCTTGTTCTTTTTTAAGGCACTGATTATTTCCAGCCAGTTGTCTCGGTCGAAAATCATGTCTCTAATCCATGCGGGCTGCTGCCCAAATCATTTTGAGTGGTCATTAAAACATTTTTGTTAATCAATCTTAGCGAAGTGGAAGACTAGCGCTTTGAACCTGTTTGAGTCCCGCTGTCAAGCGGGACGAGTTTTCAAAGCGCCTGCAGCGAGCTTTAGATTGATCAAAAAGGTTTTAGACAAAACGAAAAATGATTTGGGCAACAACTTGTCTGTTTGCGATTTTTCTACTCCTCCAGCAGGGCCTCAACCGGTTTTATGTTGGCCGCTCGGCGGGCCGGCATCAGGCCTGCCAGCGAGCCTGCGGCAACCAGCAGCATGACGGCGCCGATGGCGGCTTGAAAATTGACTTCCGGGTTTTTAAAGAAATCCGACGGCGGCAGGTAGTTTGAAGCCAGCTCGATAACGGCCACGCCGGCCACCAATCCGATATAGCCGGAGATCGAAGTGATGATGATGGCCTCGGTTAAAATCAAAACGATGATTGAGCCGGGGGTGGCCCCCAGAGCTTTGCGGATGCCGATTTCTTTGGTTCTTTCTTTGACGGCGATGAGCATAATATTGCTGACGCCCACGATGCCGGCAACGATGGTTCCGATGCCGATGACCCATACAAACAGCCGGATTCCTTTGAATAAGTTGATAAATTTTTGATAAAATTTTACATTATTCCATATGTTGACGGCTTTTTCGTCTGCCAGGGAAAAGTTGTGGCGGGCGGCCAGTTTTTTACGAACCCGATTTTCCATGGCCAGGCTTTCTTTCACGGTGGCATCGCCCGTGGTGAAGGCAAACATGTGGATCTGGTTTGAGGCGTTAAAGATTTTTTGGGCGGTTGAGATCGGAAGATAAATCCGGTCCAGGACGTGTTCTTCCTGATCGGAAAAAACGCCGACCACCTTGAATGGAATGCCATTGATGTTGATATACTTGCCGACGGGGGAGTCGTCCTTGAATAGCATTTCTTCAACCCTGGTTCCGATAACGGCCACCTTGCGAAATTGATCGATGTCGATCTGATTGATGTGTCTGCCTTTGGGGATGACGGTATTTTCGAGATACTGATGGGCCGGATGACAGGCAATGATATTGAAGGTTCCGTATTCGTTGCCGTAAGTAATCTTGTTGTTTCCCCATCGGTAAAATCTGGCGGTGATATGTTCAACCCCCTTTAAATTCATTTTCACATCTTCGTAATCCGCATTGGTAAATTTTATGCGCCTTCCGGGTTGGAGGCCCTTGTGAGGGGTGCTGGTCTGCCCGCTCCTGACCCAGATACTATTGGTGGCGTTGTTGAAAAGGTCTTTGACGCCGTTTTCAATCCCCGTGCCCGATCCCAGCAAAATTATGAGCATAAAGATCCCCCAGGCCACGCTGAAGGCGGTCAAAAAGGTTCTTAACTTATTCATGCGCAGGGTGGTGACAATCTCCTGTAATTTATCGATGTCCAAAACCATAGTGCCGGTTCACCTAAAAAAATTGATTAAATGAAGCTCTCCGCCCCGGAGGTCGGAGTTTGCCGGTATGAAAAATGACGATTCCAGGTGACTCGGGAATCGGGGCTTTTTTTGCCACGTCAAGAGGCCTCCTATTGGCCGTTTTCAATGATTCCGTCCTTTAATCGGATCACCCGGTCCGTTCTGGCGGCGATATCGTGTTCATGGGTGACAACAATGATGGTTATGCCCTCTTGGTTGATGGTTTTAAGCAAATCCATCAAGTCGTAAGATGTTTCGGTGTCCAGCGCCCCGGTGGGTTCATCGGCCAAAAGGACCTTGGGACGGGTCACCATGGCCCGGGCGATGGCCACCCGCTGTTGCTGGCCCCCGGACAACTCCCCCGGCAGATGCGCGGCCCATTCGCGGATACCCATTTTTTCAAGATATTCAAGGGCGATGTTGTTGCGTTTTTTACGGCCCACCCCCTGATAATACAGCGGCAGGGCCACATTTTCCATGGCGTTTTTAAAAGCAATGAGATTAAAGGATTGAAACACAAAGCCTAAAATTTTATTCCTCAGGTAAGCGGCTTTGGTTTCGTTTACATTTTTTATCAACCGCGCGTTCAGCAAATATTCTCCGGCGTCATAAGAATCAAGGATTCCGATTATATTTAACAGGGTTGATTTCCCCGACCCCGAGGATCCCATAACCGAGACCAACTCGCCCTCCCCAACCTCCAGGTTTATCCCTTTTAAGACATGCAGGCGATTGTTGCCCGTGATGTATGACTTATGTAAATTGCGGATGGTGATCATAACCAAGACTTAGATTTATTGTACTGACTAAGGACACGGAGAATTTTCCCACCGATTGCTCAATTCAGTCGCCTTTTTTACGGGTTTGCATTTCCCTTTCTTCCGTAACACAGTATATCCCGCTGCCCTTCCTCGCCGGGGCAAAACATTGATTGTCCGACACGCAGGCGGCTTTGCGAATGTCGCCGGTTTGCCAGCGATTAATCGGATCGGGTTCCCGGATCAAAGGCCGGCTCATTTATTTTCCCCCCAAGTGAATGGTGTTGTCGGTGTTGCCAAGTTGCAAACTGATCACCCCCAGCGCCGGATTCGAAAAAAACTGCCATTTGTCCCGTATCTTCTGCCTAAATAATTTTATGAAATATGTCACTCTTCCAACAGTTTGTCGATAAAAAAAGGGTCACCTCGGCCGGACGCAATACAATCCCATCCGCGAGTTGCAGCGTGTTTTGCCCTATTGCTTCAGCGGCTGGGGGGCTTTGCAAACCCGTTTATTTGTTTGAGATTTTTTTTCAACTGTGCTTTATTATTCGCTCTTGTCAGCGGACAAGACCCACATCCCGTCCAATCAATAAAGGGCTGGTTATTGGAGCTATGGGGTCAAACCTATTTTGTGCTTAGATTGTCGGCCACCGTCATAGAAGTGGTTTCAAAACGTTTTTTTGAGCCATCTTGCGATCTTTTGCTCCAAGGCGCTTGGCGAAGGGATACGTAAACTCTTGAACTGTATGAGGGCGTAAGCCCGAATTTTCAAGATTTAGTGAATCGAGCCTAGCGCCTAACAAAAGTCGCAAACAGGCGTAAAAGGGGGTTTTGAAACTGCTTCTAGTCGTTTTGGACGCTATTGTTGCTTCATATTAACCCAGAGGTGCATTATGATCCACGTCAATGAAAGCTATCTCAAGCTTCAGGCGTCATACCTATTTTCGGATATCGCCAAAAGAGTATCTGCGTTTCAATCCAGTCATCCCGATATGGAAATCATCAAGCTTGGTATCGGTGACGTGACCCGGGGCTTGCCCCGGGCCTGTATCGAGGCGTTTCACCGGGCGGTGGATGAAATGGCGGATGATGCCACCTTTCGCGGTTACGGTCCCGATCAAGGATACGAGTTTCTGCGCCAAAAAATAGCCCGACATGATTTTCAGGCTCGCAACGCTGAAATTGCGCCCGATGAAATTTTTATCAGTGACGGCGCCAAGTGCGATACGGGTAATATTCAGGAAATTTTTGCCACCGAGACCAGCATTGCCATCCCCGACCCTGTTTATCCCGTGTACCTGGACAGCAACGTAATGGCCGGTCGTACCGGCGTTTTCAAAAACAACCGATACCAAAATCTGACTTACCTGGAAAGCACCCGGGAAAACGGGTTTATCCCGGATTTGCCGCAACAGCCGGTTGACCTGATATATCTTTGTTTTCCCAACAATCCCACCGGCGCCACCATCACAAAATCGCAGCTGAAGACCTGGGTGGATTATGCCCATGAATCCCAAGCCGTGATCCTTTACGATGCGGCTTATGAGGCCTTCATCCGGGATGATTCCCTGCCGAAGTCGATCTATGAGATTGAAGGGGCCCGGGAAGTTGCCATTGAATTTAGAAGTTTTTCGAAAACCGCAGGGTTCACAGGAACCCGCTGCGCCTATACCGTGGTTCCCAAAGCCTGTCGGGCATACACGCGCAGCGGCTCTCGGCATTCCCTGCATGCCCTGTGGCTGCGGCGTCAAACGACGAAATTCAACGGCGTGTCCTATCCGGTTCAGAGGGCCGCCGAGGCAATCTACACGGATGAGGGCAGGAGGCAATCCAGGGAGTTGATCGATTATTATCTGACAAACGCCGCACTCATTCGCCAAGAAATGACCGCCCATGGATATGACTGCGTCGGCGGAAAAAACTCCCCATACATCTGGATAGACTGTCGGGCGGATTCCTGGGAATTTTTCGATTTACTATTGAAAAAAGCCGGCCTGGTGTGCACACCCGGTGCCGGGTTCGGCAAATGCGGTGAGGGCTACGTCCGGATCAGTTCCTTCAACACCCGCGGAAACGTGCAAAAGGCCATGTCCCGAATATCAGAAGTACTTAAATAGCGAGCAAAAAAAGTGATTTGGATGATCTCCAAAAGGGTTGGTGTAATTTACGAGTAAATGATTCATATATAATTGCGATACAGATATATATTAACTGCAGCCCCATGCAGACATAGCGCAGACAAATCTTTTTTGCCCGGGCGATCCGAGTTCGCCTGAAGGCTACGATGGGAAAGGCTTGCCCGGCCAAATCACGCATGCCTTTCAGGCAGATATCTTCGCGCAGCGATATCGGTTTTGCCTCCGCAGGCCTGCCGGGTCGAAGCCTTGTGCGAAGACTGGTCGCGGAGGAAAAAATCTGTGTCCGTCAGCGTGTGTCGATCGAGCGAAGTGAGCGGGCGGTTAATTAGAAATTGGTGGACCGTGGCAGAAGACCTCGACCCAAAAATTCAAACCCTGGCCCAATGGCTGTATGATTCCATCTATCCCGTATTTTTTACCGGTGCCGGGATCAGCACCGAATCCGGGCTGCCGGATTTTCGGGGTCCCGACGGGGTATGGACCCGGCGGGATAGGGGGCTTGCACCCAAACCCATGGATAAACCCTGGGACGCTGTCGAGCCCAACAGCGGTCATCTCGCGCTGGTTGAGCTTCAGAAATTGGATAAGTTGAAATTTCTGATCTCACAAAACGTCGACAACCTGCATTTAAAATCGGGGATACAGTCCGGACGGATTGCGGAATTGCACGGCAATATGACCAAGCTGCGCTGCAGCCACTGTGAAAAAACAATAGACCGTTCGTGCGCTGAATCGCGGTGTGATTGCGGCGGTCCCCTGGTGTCCAGTGTGGTGGATTTTGGCCAGTCCCTGCCCCAAAGGGATCTGGCGCTTTCCTTCGAACACTCCCGGAACTGTGATCTATTAGTGGTGGTCGGCTCCAGCCTGGTGGTGACCCCGGCGGCTCAGATGCCCCAGGAAGCATTAAAGGCCGGCGCAAGGCTGGTTATTCTCAATGCCGGCGACACGCCCTATGACAAACAAGCCCACCTGAGATTTTACGAGAAAATCGGAGATGTGCTCCCGGCTGCTGTAAAACGGCTGAAACGATTAATGGGTTTTTTTGAGTGATCCATCCCCTGAACTAATTGCAAACGGCAAAGGGGCTGCTCTTTACGGGCTGTTGCCCAAATCCTTTTGAGCGGTCATTAAAAGGTTTTTGTCCATCAATCTTAGCGAAGTGGAAGATCAGCGCTTTGAACCTGTTTGAGTCCCGCTGGCAAGCGGGACGAGTTTTCAAAGCGCCTGCAACGAGCTTTAGA
>JASFTQ010000116.1:0-12777 GCA_050053515.1 Desulfobacterales bacterium
ATGCCGGGTTGTTGCCCGCCCAGCCTGACAGCGGCAACTGCCTTGCATTTTACTGCCAGCTATTTAAAAGGTCCCCGCCAACACGGACCGACGCCGTGTTTTGCCTTTCTCGGCGGCAATAGCCCTCTGCCTGTTGGAAGCACCGGGGCGATCAGCTCGTCGTGCAAAAAATACCCCGATCCCTCAAATGTTAGATAAACTCCTGGAAGACAAACCATGCAAATAGTTAGTGTTGAAGCGCTTCTGAGCATAAACGAAACAATCATTGTTCAACTAATCTCTTTTTTGATTTTTTTATTTATTATTAACCGCGTGATGTTTCGTCCCATGCGCAGTCTAATGAAAGACAGAAGCGCTCATGTCAGCAAGATTGAGCAGGATATTTCTGAGGCCGGAGAGGAGTATAAACAACTCTTAGACCAGATCAAAGAACGAGAATCTGCAGTTAAAACCGAGGCATTTGCCATCAGAGAAAAACTCGAAGCCTCCGGCAATGAAGAAGCGGCGGTGATAATTGAATCTGCCAAAAAAGAAATATTCGATGTAAAAGAGCGGGTCGGCCGGGAATTGGCAGGGCAAATGTCAGAAGCAAAGACACAAATTAAAAGGGAGTCCGAGACTTTGGCAGTGACAATTATGGAAAAAGTTCTTGAACGGAGGCTGCAGCCGTGAAGCGCCTGCATATCATATGGGCTGCGGTCTTATTGGCCATCGCCGTAACCATAAGTCTCCCGTTGTTTCCGCATGAGGCCCTGGCAGCCGATAGTTCCAATCAATGGCGTCCCGCCTACGACCTTATCATGAGGTATCTCAATTTCGGGATTTTACTTTTTCTGCTGATAAAATTCGGCAAAAAACCCCTGGTGAATTTTCTGCGTCAGCGAAAAGAAGAATTACAAAAAGAGATAAACCGGGCCGAGGAAAAGAAAAAAGAAGCCGAAGCAAATGTCGCAAAGGTCCACCGGCAACTCGATGAGAGTGCTGCACGATTGGAAGAGATCAAGCAAAAGATCATAAAACAGGGTGAAATCAAAAAACAGCGGATTATTGAAAACGCCCAGCAGGAGAGTAAAATTTTACTTCAGGAGGCCAAGCGGAGGATAGACTCTCAAGTATTGAACGCCAGGAAAAGACTTCAGGCCCAGATGATTGATGAGGCCATGGCAATCGTTTTCAAAAAGCTTCCCCGCCAGATCACCGAAGAAGACAACCAGAAGTTTCTGGATCAGTATCTTACGCGAGTATTGTCAGAATAAGAGATGCATTGGGTTAATGGATCTCTACTTCGATGCGGCTTGAAACTTTGAACACGGCTTTGGAAACCCTAGCGGAATTCTCTTTTAGGAAAGCCATCAGCTCTTCACCCATTCCGGTAGGCACCTTGATGAAGTGGTCGCCGGCTGGAATATAGTCTCTCAGAAACTGCGGATTCAATTCTTTGAACGTCTTGAAATTTGTTCCGATTGATTCTGCCATCTCCAGCATATCAAGTCGCCCCTTTAAACGGACCTCAGCGGCATCGTAGGCTACCGGCTGATATGTTCTTTCGTCCGACAGGTGATACCCATAACGCTTGGGGTCTTGTAGTATTATCTTTATGGCCGCGATGCGAAAGACATAGCGTTCGGTTTCCAAAGGAAGATTGAGTCCATAGTAATCTGTTGTTTTTTGTTCCCGGATTGCTTTTCTCAGCCGGGTTTCTCCGCCATTGTATGCAGCCATAGCCAACGCCCAGGATCCAAATTTTTTTTTGAGACGTTTTAAATTT
The DNA here is from genome assembly GCA_050053515.1 of Desulfobacterales bacterium. Classification (GTDB taxonomy): domain Bacteria; phylum Desulfobacterota; class Desulfobacteria; order Desulfobacterales. The sequence continues at coordinate 1,769 of JASFTQ010000116.1, forward strand.
GCCAGGGCGGCTTCTGTAGAACGTTCAAAACTCAGTCTCTCATCCACCACACGGTCTCTGCGCAATCCGTTACTCCTGGCTGCTATTGTCATAAACTGCCAAGGTCCCCGCGCCCCTTTCCTTGAACGGCTGTAAGTAATCAGTGCGCTCTCGGCCACGGCGAGGTATTTCAAGTCACCCGGCATATCTTCTTGAGCAAGCTTTTTTTCAATATAGGGGAAATATCTTCCGGCACGTTTGAGATACATAAATACTTGGGCCCGGTCCCATACCGTGATGTTAAATTCTCGGTCTAACATTTCCCAGACCCGGGGAACATTTAGCGGTATGGGTTCGCCGCATAAGGACAGCTCTTGGGGAAGCGGGAAATCATGAACGGTCGGGAAAATTGCCCTTTGCTCTTTTTTGGGGGGAGGCAAAGAGGTGGCACCCGTTTGGTGATTGTTATGATACAACAAGGCGCTGATCACCCCGGCAACATAGAACAAAACCGCAAAAAGCGCTATCTGAAGGTTTTTCGACATTTTGAAAATATCCGGCGCGGGGGCTGAGTGACTGATAAGATCCCGGAACAACGAATAAATATAATTTTAACATGACTCAAAGATCCAGGTCCACTCAAAATTGGCAAATCATAGGATTCTTGCAAAAATGTGCCGGACGGTTGCCTGGGCGATGATAATAGTATAATCAATAAATTCAATTATTTGTAAGATACCATCCCACAAAACAGTCTCAAACTGATATTTCCCCCGGAGCTATATATCTCAGATCTCGCGGCGTTTTTTGATCCGCTGGCGACGGTCTGATAATTCATTCCGATATTATCAACGGTGATTGTGCATCTTGACGACAAAAATTTACCGCCTGCCCGCACCTTGGGCAATCGTAACATTATTTTGACGATCAGTATATATTTCACCGGATCTTATGCCCCACTGTCCGTGAGCACGATTCGGGCATCAGCGACGACACATCGTTCGGATGTGCACATGACCGGATTTAAGTCGATGGATGCGATGTCATTCGTCAGGGCCATCAAAAAATCCGAGAAATTGATAATTATGCGGGTTAGCGCTTTCAGGTTGATAGCATCTGATCCGCGATACCCCTCAAGCAACCGGCGTGCTTTCAGATTCCTGATCATTGACCGAATATCATCGGGGGTTAAGGGAGCCATCCGTATGGCGGTGTCCTGGTAAATTTCGACCGCGGTTCCCCCGATTCCCAAAAGAATGATCGGTCCGAACTGGAAATCAACTTTGGCACCGACGATAAGTTCCACACCGGACAGGTTTTCTTCAACCAAGATACCCGAAAACTGATCGATTGTGCTGAAATGACGGTATACTTCTACTAGCTTTGTCTTATTTTCGATTCCAACGACCACTCCGCCATGATCGGACTTATGTAATACCAGGGGTGATACCACTTTGGCCACTACAGGATAGCCAATTCTTTCAGCCGCTTGCACCGCTGCATCGCAGGTGGAAACCCAGGCGCCTCTCGCCACAGGAAGACCGGCGAGATCGAGCAGTCGCTTGGCTTCGGGCTCCAAAACCCAGCCGATGGCCTGCGAATCCAATAAGATCTTTTTCATCTCTTTGGTTAGCATGGACGACACCTTCTCATGGCGTCCACCATCAGGACGGCCCCTTCGATGGAAGAAGACACCGGGACGCGGTTAAGCTCAAAACCTTCTATCAGCATGCGGTATTTTTCAACATGGGGAACATAGGCCACCAAAGGTTTACCCTCCTTTTGATATACCTGACTGAGTCTGGCGCCAAGATCGGAGGTGATCCCGGGAGAATAGGGCAAAAGCAAAATAATCACGCAATCAATTTCAGCGGCTTCGCTGAGTACCTGAGCCGCGGTGACAAAATCATCATCCATTGCACTTCCGGTGAGATCAATGGGGTTTTCCAGAGAAGCAATAACCCTCAGGCGCGCTGATAGCTTTTTGCGAAGTTTTTGCTGAATTTTTCGGGAAAGCCTTGGCGCCGCCAGACCGTGATGGGTACATACATCGACCGACAAGGCCCCGTGCCCGCCGCTGACGGTAATTATGCCGACATTGCCTTCAATTGCTTTTTGATAACAGCTCAGCGACTCGGCAAACGAGACCATCTCGAACTCGTTTTTGGCTTCAACTATTGCATGCTGGGCGAGGACTTCTGAAAAAACATGGTAGTTACCGGCCAGGGATGCCGTATGGCTGGATACGGCCCGGCGGCCTTCAACAGTTTTGCCGGCTTTTAAGACAATAACCGGTTTGGCACTTTTAGCGGCCGCCAAAACAAATTCGCGGCCCTCATTTTTTCCAAAACCTTCCACATAAAATGCGATCACCTTCGTGGTCACATCCCGCACCAAATATTTCAGCAAATCTATCTCTGTAATCAGAGCCTTATTGCCAATGCTGACTGCCGTTGAAAGACCGACTCCCTGTTCAGCAAACTTGACCATTTGATCGACCAGGACGCCGCCGCTTTGGCTGATAATCGCAACGTCACCGGGATCGGGTCGGACCAGACGTTCGCCGGGCAGAAAAAACGTATCGAAACGATTGGGAGAATATATCCCCAGGCAATTGGGCCCGATAAAAGGAAATTCAGCGTCCCTGGCAATAGCGACCAATCTGTCCTGCAGATCTTTGCGCCCGGTCTCAGCAAATCCTCCCGAAATAACCGTGGCACCACCGACGTGGCTCTCGATACACTGTTGCATGATGCCCGGTACGTGTTCGGCCCGGGCGGCAATGACAGCCAAATCAACCCTCGTGGGCACCTCTGATATGTCCCTGTAAACCCTTTCTCTTTGCATAAGGCCCCCTCGCGGATTTACCGGAAACACTTGAACGGGGTATCGCAGATGGATTTTATTATAAATAACATTGGCGGGATGACGATCGTTATTTAAAGAAACTCCGATTACCGCGATGGTCTTGGGGTTGAACAGGGCTTTGATATTCAAACATCCCTCCTCATATTTTTTTCCCAATGGAAAAGGCCTTCCCGAGGAATTTTCCGGCAGCGTGACAGGTATGGGTCATGGGTTCGAATATGATGGGTTTCACTTTTTCTATATCGGGCTTGCCGTTTTGGTCATAGGTTCCAACTACCCATATCGGGGTTATGAAAGCAAGGGGTTTGGCCCCCAGTGACTTTTTCATGACCTCCTCTTTTCAAATTAAAGACGGTTGCGCCGAAGTGACTCGAGGATAGGATATAGCAGAATATTTGTCAATTCAGGGAGTGCCGAATACAGCGGTTATTTGTTTGCGACGTTTCGCAGATCACAGGATTGCCGGTATACCATTTCCAGTTCCTTGCAGGCCTGATCAAAAGTTTTTCCATAAATATATGCCATACTTGATTTTTTGACGGCCAACCATCCCACCTCCACAGCGATAAACCAGGGAGAGCGCCGCTTCACCCAGCGGTATACGGTGAAAGGCCATTTAAACCATCCGTATGTTTTAAAAGCCTTTTCCAGAAACATTTTGAAAGGCCTGGAAAGAACAAGCTCCGATAAATTTTTTGCGCGATACAATGTCTCCAGCCGCATTTTGTAAAAATAGCGTGACAGAAGATATTGATCCCCCTTACCCAGGGTGCCGATCCAATGACGGCTGCGTTCCAGCAGGGGCCCCAGGGCGGCCTCCTCGAGAGGGTTTTGCGCTTCCGGAAAATATTTTTTTGAAATTATCCGGCCCGCCGCATGAACCGCATTTTTCCATTCCGTCAGCGAAGGGGTCGATGTGACAACGGCGACGAATCCGAGCAGCCCCTCACGAATTTGCTTCACTTCGGGATCCATCACAAATTCATTCATTTCCTCATGGGAACTAAGTGCCTGCAGGGTTGCTTCCAAACCTTCTTTTGTTTCTAATCCATCACCATCGGCCGCATCCTGATGACCAAAGGCTTCAATCGCCAATTTGCCGAAGAATATATGAAGATCGATCATCAGATATTTGACGAGGAGCAATAGGGTTAAACGGTTGGAAAGGTAGGCCAACCAGATAAAGGGATCTGGCAAAATTATCAGGCGGGATCGCAGAATTTGTCGGATTGCCTTTTTATAGCGGAAATACCAGGAAAAAAAAGGAGAAGTAGAAATTCGATTATACCACCGATGGGCATTTTTGATGTTCCGAATGCTGACCGACCGCAGTCTCTTGAACCCCGTTCGATTTATAATGGCGTCGAAACGATCCAATGTCTTATCGATACCTTGAAGAAAAGCGCCGGTGGTCACTCGCATTGCGGGTTGTTCGGATTTTGGGTGGTAGCAAGCGGCGATGTTGTGAATAAACCGGGGAAGTGTACCCAATTCACGAATATCCGGTGAAAAAGCAGAAAGCACTTCACGGCAGCGGTTTTCAACCAGTTGGATGGCAAGTTTGGTGGGGATCTCCGCTTGACAGGCCCGCTGTCGCAGCTCGAAAAGTTCCGTATGTAAAGCACGTCTCCAGAGAAAAATTCCCCTGGATTTTATCAGCACAAAAATGACAAGGATCAAGGTGATCAGCGTCGCGGAGGCCCACAAAAGCTTTAGATAAAACCATCCCTCCATATGTGCCTCTTGACCGGTTTGCCTCCCTGCAGGAACTGCCCTCTAATTTTGGAAGCTTCCCAATTTTAATTCATGAAAAAAGTAGCGCTCAATCCTATATTATCCTTGTTGCCTGTTCCGATATTGTCGCGAAGAATGCATCTTGCTCAATATCTCCCTCGTGATGACAAAATGCTGTTTTATACATTCGTACTCTTCCTCTGTCAGTCGCCCCTGCTTTTTTAAAATATAATCATCGATGCCAAGTTTGCCTTAATCATGCAGCAGGGCAGCCACACTGAGAATATCCCGCTCTATTTCGCCGAAACCGAGTACGTCGGCAATACCGACGGCATATTGCGTCACTTTTTCAGAGTGGCCGGTCATGGCAACTAACCCGGCGACACCCAGATTTATACCTAAACGAATTTCTATTTTTTTTTGTAAATATACCGGTTTTTTTCTATTTCTATGAATCGCTTCAATCGTATATTTTCAGCCTCAAGATGGCGATTCTGAGCCTCAAGCGTCATGGTCGGATTGACTAGATTTTGTTTACTCATGTTTCTCCCAGTCCTAATTCTGCTGTCTGAAGATGAAACGGTTCAGGCCGTTGCAAAAATCAAACGTATCCGCTATAGCTTGGTTGCAAAATGGGATGGATTGGATTTTAGGCATAATTTTATCCGATTGGGGAAAATGACGCAAGCTATTCTATGGCAACTGATTGTGGATGCCGCCTTGGAGATAGATGCCGTCATGGCCAGGGGCGGGAGATGGTTGATCATGCAGAGACGGCGATTAAAGGGACCTTTGAGGCCTGAGGAGGTAAAACGTGAGACCCTTGATTGGAATTACCTGTTCCCGAGAAGTTGGGGGGGCCTGGGGAAAATATTCACCGGGGCATTATTTGGACTACACCTTCGATGAATACAGCCGGGCTGTCGGCGGTTCCGGCGGTGCGCCGGTTCTCATACCGGCAGCCCAGAACCGGGCGTCACTGTTGACGATTATCAGCAGTATAAAAGGTCTCATTTTGAGCGGCGGACCGGATATCAATCCTCGTTATTATGGGGAGGAACCGGCTGAGGGGCTTGGCGATATCGACGACGAACTCGATCGGATGGAACTGGAAATCGCCAAAATCGCATGCCAAAAAAAATTGCCGATATTTGCTATATGCCGGGGCATACAAACACTGAATGTTTCACTTGGGGGAACCTTGTACCAGGATATCGACAGCCAGATTCCGGACTCGATTAAACATGCGCCCCACGTACACAAATCAGTCAATACCCACACCATCCGTATCGAGAACCAAGCGCTTTTAGGCGATATTATCAAAAGTAAAAAGATATGGGTCAACGGCAAACATCATCAGGCCGTAAAAGATTTGGCGCCCGGTCTTAAAATCAGTGCGCTTGCCAATGATGGCATCGTTGAGGCCATCGAAGATCCGACACATAAGTTCGTCATCGGCGTACAGTGGCACCCGGAGGGAACCTGGGAAAATGACCCGAATTCGAAAAAGCTGTTTCGTGCCTTTGTTCAAGCGGCAACATAGATGATTGTTTATTTCGCTATCTTTGAGGGTTGCGAAGATCAAGTATCTAAAAAAGAATATTTTCCGAAGGCTGAATGACACTATGAAAGAGATTGTGCAACTGACCAAAGAACTTATCCGGTTTAGATCCATGCATTCGGAGCCGGAGGAGATCAGGCGCTGCATTGAATTCATAGAAGAATATCTTGAAGAAAATGCAATCGAATATTGGCGTTTTGATCATGGAAATATCCCATCGATTCTGGTCATGCCGGAAAGTAGGAAGCCCCCGGTCCTCTTGATGTCCCATATCGATGTGGTGGATGCACCGGCAGAATTGTTCAATCCCATCGAAAAAGATGGAAAACTTTACGGACGGGGCAGTATTGATGACAAGTATGCCGCCGCGGTGTCTCTGGTGCTCTTAAAAAAGCAGCTTAAGCGTCTTCGCGGCAAGGGCAAAGGGCAAAAAAATTTACCTTTCGGTGTGCTCATCACCTCTGATGAGGAAATCGGGGGTGCCAACGGTGCCAAAAAAGTCTTGGGCGAAGTAAAGGCGGATTTTTGTGTGGCATTGGATGGCGGGGCGCCGGATAAAATGGTTGTCAAGGAAAAGGGCGTGCTGAAACTCAAATTGGTATCGGAGGGCAAGACCGCCCATGGAGCCAGACCCTGGCTGGGTGAGAATGCCATCGAAAACCTGATCGAAGATTATCTCAAATTGAAAAATTACTTTCAACAGTCCACATCGGACCACTGGCACCGAACCATGAATTTCAGCGTCATCCAGGCAGGTAAATCCGTTAATCAGGTTCCGGATTTAGCCGAAGCTTTTTTTGATATTCGATATACCGAAACAGACGACATCGACCAAATCGTTTCTCAGATGCAAAATGATATCAAAGGCCGGCTGGTTGTTGAAGCCAAAGAGCCTCTTTTTCGTGGGGGCGAGTCTCCCTATCTGGATTTGCTTTTAGATATTTCCCCGACCGCCAAAGTCGGCTTTGAACATGGCGCCAGTGACGCCCGGTTTTTATCCAATTACGGGATTAAAGGCATTGTCTGGGGGGCTGACGGCGAAATGAGCCAGCATACAGCGGATGAGCACGTGAATATCGATAGTATCCGTGCGATATACGAGAAACTGGACGAGTTTATGAAGAAATTAAAGGAACTCGAACTCAGTTAGCACGAATATTTTTATAAGAATCGAAATTCGTTGGCTTTCCTGCCGGTGCAAATCCCTTATTTTTTCTTGCCAAGGCGTCACCGCAAATGTTAAGCCGGATTATGTGTTTTTGAGGTTATAACTGGAGTGATTGCCGAAAACACCTGTCGATTGGGCTAACATTTTTTCTGGCCCGAGCAAGGGGTCATTTTTTTTGCAGGAGGAGCCCCGAATTACCAACCCAATCAATATATTCTATAAAATTTACACATGAATGGTCAGGCGCACCTGTTGGATGTCCGGCGGCTTAAAACCTATTTTTTCACCTTTGAGGGTGAGGCAAAAGCCGTTGACGATGTTTCATTCTACCTGAATAAAAGAGAAGTCCTCGGTGTCGTGGGAGAATCCGGATGCGGAAAAAGTGTTACGGCCCAGTCGATTATGCGTCTCATTCCGGATCCGCCCGGAAAAATCATCCAAGGGAAAATTTTGTTTGACCGATTGGATCTGGTTGATCTTTCCATGGAAGAGATGCGATCCATTCGTGGTAATAGAATTTCTATGATTTTTCAGGAACCCATGACCTCATTGAACCCCGTTTATACCATTGGAAATCAGATTTCTGAGATGTTCCGCCTGCATGAGAAACGCTCCAAGCGCGAAAGCTGGGAACAGTCCATTGAAATGCTCAGAAAAGTTCAGATTCCCGCGCCGGAGAAAAGAGTTCGCGAATACCCGCATCAGCTTTCCGGAGGTATGCGGCAGCGAGCCATGATTGCTATGGCTTTGGCTTGCAATCCAGAAATACTCATTGCCGACGAACCAACAACCGCGCTGGATGTGACGATTCAGGCTCAGATACTCGATTTGATGCTGCAGCTGCGGGAGGATTTTGATACCGCTATTATGATGATTACCCACGATTTGGGTGTCATCGCTGAAATCGCTCAACGGATTGTTGTGATGTATGCCGGAAAAGTAGTGGAAGAAGGGGCATCTTTAGCCATTTTTGAAGATCCCAAACATCCATACTCCCGGGGTCTTTTGAAGTCCATTCCCAAATTGGGAGAGCGGAGTCGTCATGGCCGTGAACGCCTCAAGGAAATATCAGGTATCGTTCCGAGTCTTTATGATTTGCCGCCGGGATGCAGTTTTTATCCTCGATGCCCGGAGGCCATGGAGGTCTGTCGAGAAAATCCGCCTAAAATGATTGACTTGGGTGAAAGGCATCTGGTGAGATGTTGGTTATACTAAATAGAGAATCAAATTGATACGTCTGATTCGGTCAGGTGAAAAAGTTGGATACCTTTCTTGCCATTGACAATTTAGAAGTTCATTTTCCTATCAAGAAGGGACTTTTTTCCCGAACCGTGGGCTATGTCTATGCCGTAGACGGCGTCTCATTTAATCTGGGAAAAGGGGAAACAATCGGTTTGGTCGGTGAAAGCGGATGCGGCAAAACCACAACAGGGCTGGCTATCCTGAGATTGATCGAACCCACCGGAGGAAAAGTCTTATTCGAGGGCAGGGACATATCCCAGATGGCTGAATCCCAATTGAGGTCCTTGAAAAAACAAATTCAAATCATTTTTCAAGATCCTTATTCCTCGCTCAATCCTCGGATGACAGTGAATGATATCATCGGAGATCCCATGGAGATCCACGGGATTTACAAGGGTGCTGAAAGAAGAGATCGAATTGCCTTTCTTTTGGAAAAGGTTGGTCTTACGCCCGAACAAGGCAGGCGATATCCCCATGAGTTCAGTGGCGGTCAAAGACAACGAATCGGCATAGCCCGGGCTTTGGCCTTGAACCCGGATCTGATTATCGGAGATGAGCCGGTTTCAGCTCTGGATGTTTCCATCCAAGCCCAGATTATCAATCTTCTGATTGAATTGCAGGAGGAATTTCACCTCTCATACATCATTATCGCCCATGATTTAGCGGTGGTGGAACATATTTGTGATCGTATAGCGGTGATGTATCTGGGGAGGGCCGTGGAGATGGGTTCTTATAAAGATCTGTACACAGCTCCGAAACACCCATACACCCAAGCTCTGCTTTCGGCAATTCCGGTGCCCGATCCGAAAATAACCAAAGACAGAATTATTCTCAAAGGTGATGTGCCGAGCCCGATCAACCCTCCGCCGGGATGCGCCTTTCATCCCCGGTGCGCCTACAGAAAGGAGGTATGCGATAAAGATGAGCCGAATATAAAAGCGGTCGGAGACGATCACTCTGTCGCCTGCCATCTGTACTGACTTCATATGATGCTGGGAAAGAAACTCCCAGATTTGTGGTCGTCAGTCCATAATTCAAACAGTTTCATACCTTTAATCGATCGGTTTGTGTTGGGTGTTTGATGTTTCGCACCCGTATTAGATAATCCGTGGCCAGAGCCCGGCTGATTGGCGCTGACAACGTCTTGATGACGCAAGTCAGCAAACTAAAATAACCGACTGAAAGGAGGAAATATCATGAAAAAGCTTTTTCTTTCATTATTAACTGTATCCCTTATGGTAACATTTTTGGGGCTGATGGGACAGGCCGTGTGGGCTTCATCTATCGTGGTCGCCGTGGATACGCCGCCGAGAACCATGAACCCCCATGGCTCTGATGCCGATGCGAATCTGTCGGTGATGTCCAATTTTTTCGAAGGATTACTGCAGCGCAAAACTCCGACCGGAGACCTGTCTCCGGCCCTGGCGGAACGCTATGAACATCCGGATCTTTTGACATGGACGTTCTATCTCAGAAAGGGGGTTAAATTTCACAATGGTAACCCGTTCAATGCCGCTGATGTTAAGTTTTCCTTTGAACGGCTCAGCAACCCGGATGTCTCGGAGTTTATCAACACCGGCAAATCCATTGCTTCCATCGAAACACCGGATGATTACACGGTGGTCATCAAAACCAAGGATCCCATTCCGTGGTTTGCCAACAACATGCACCAGATTTACATCATGGACAAAGAGTCGACCGAGGCCAGGGATCCGGGTGAAGTGGAGACCAAACCCATTGGCACCGGAGCATATAAATTTGTAGAGTGGGTAAAAGGATCATATCTAAAAATGGCGGCCAATGAAGATTATTGGGAAGGGTCACCGCCCATCCAAAATGTGGAGCTGAGACCCATTACCGAGTCTTCTACCCGATTTGCCGCCCTGGTTTCCGGCCAGGCCGATATCGTATCCGGCGTGCCGGTCGAGTTGTATGACAAGGTTGTCAACAATCCAAAGCTGGAGATCGTCTCCCGTCCCGCCCGCAGAGCCATTTTCTTGGCCTTCGGCAACGAATCGGGAAGTCCCATGGCTGATCTCCGTGTCCGCAAGGCCATGTACATGGCCATCAATGAAGATGAGATCATCGAAAAGATCATGAGGGGGCATGCGGCACCCGCCGCTCAGATTGTGGACGCGGCAACCATTGGCCACAACTCCGCTTTGACCCGTTTGAACTATAATCCGGAAATGGCCAAGACCCTCTTAAGGGAGGCGGGATATGGAAATGGTTTTGAAGTAACCCTGGCGGGACCCAATGACCGCTATATTCAGGACGAGAAGATTGCTGAAGCCGTGGCCCGATATCTGGCCAAGGTGGGCATCAAGGTCAATTTGGATGTCAAGCCCAAATCCATTTTCTTCGACGAGGTCGGCGACGGAAAGCACGACTTCTATCTTATTGGATGGTTTGACGGTGCTTTTGATATGGGCCGCACCTATTTCAAACTCATTCATT